>CAZVDU010000022.1:31556-35874 GCA_964625615.1 uncultured Pseudoalteromonadaceae bacterium
TGTAGAAGTTGACCAATTCAGTGATGCATTCTTTGACAACATGCCATCCAAGCGGCCCGGTGAAGCCGATGAGTTTGGATCAACTTGTACGTTTTTATGCAGTCAACAAGCCGCTTATATTACTGCACAGAATTTATTAGTTGATGGCGGTCTGTATCCTGGAACATTTTAACGATGTAAGTGAGACCTCAATGGGCATCATTGAGGTCTGCACAAACAGTTTATTGCGGAGTATCTAATATTTGTATAACGTAATTGTCCTGTGAAACTCCGTCAGAGTGCACAATAACAATCGTCTTATCACCACCTTCAGAGAAAAAGACTTTATCGATGCTAGGTTCCAGGTTATCGGGATCAATAAATAACGGTTCTATATCTAATTCTCCTGCAGGCTGATAAGTAGAATCAGTCACAAACGATATCTGATTTGCAGAGACAATAACCCAACGCCCAGCTTCATTCGAATGATCAGCCCACAAAGGACGAATTCCCAATGGAAGCGACTCAACATAACGCATATCTATATTTGGGTCTTCGGAAGATCTAAACACATGACCGCCAGCGACTATAAGCCTACTACCTGACTCATTGATCCATATATTCCCTCCCATCAAGTAGTCACCGTGATATATCGAATCTCTAGAAGTAATATTGTCAATATCTGTTACATCCCACCGTTCGATATCACTCGGTGACAATCCTCTATCGGCAGCATAAACTCTACTCCCTATGGGGTGCATTCGTACTTGAGTTCCAGCTCTTGCACCAAATCGAGATCTCACAATATTATTCGCAAAATCAATAGCATATAAATCAACCCACTGGTCTCTACGCGGAATCAAATAGGCAATGGCCTCATCATCAATCACAATATCACCCCAGTCAGCACTGAATTGCTGTGTATCCATAAGATTCGCTCGCTCTTCATTCAGATTAATTAATGATGCTAGACCGGCATGCGCAACAACAGCAAAGTTTCCGTTAGGTGAAACATCAACCCTCTCTCCTGGACTAGAAAGCGGAACAACTTGCTCCGAAGAGTCGTTCAAATCACGAATACGTAACTCTGCAACATCTGATAATGTGTAAATCACTTGATTGTTAACTTTGTTGTATACGATATCTGAAGGTGCGCCAAGCAACCTCATTTGTAGCCCATTGCCACGCTCAACAATTCTCGCCGACACAGTTTCTGGTTGAGCAGCACGTTCGCCATCTGAAGTTACAAGTGAGAATGTGTATTCACCAGCAACTTCAGGATTAAACTGAACCATCGAAAGGTTTGAATCAGACAACGCAATGCCACTTCCTTCGGGTTGACTGTCTATAGACCACTCAAACTGCACGGAACTACCTTCTGGGTCAAAACTGGTAGAAGCATCAAGTGTAATGCTATCTCCCACAAACCCCGCAACGCTATTGTTAACAATTGTCACCGGAGGGAAATCTAATAAACCACGATCAACAAACCTACGTTTAAAGACAGCGGAATTTTGAGGATTCGTAGGATGATCTGTCGCAAATATCTTGACAGTTCGCGTATCAGTGTCAGTAGTGACATAAGCCGGATAAGCAATGTCAGATATACCATCTGATATGGCCGGTAGCGCCACCGTCTCGATATGTTGCCCTCCAGCGCCATCATATACATTTAACTCGATGCCATTACTAGTCTGTTCAATGACGTACCACCTATTACTCAGGGACTCATGCGACGCATCAAGAATTTGCCCATTAAGCTGAACAGATGTAACGAAGGTCATATCTGTAGACTGTGAATCAGTTGAGTGCACAACCGTGCCGCATGCCGTCAGTATGGTTTCGCCATTCTCTGCAATCCAAAGGTTTCCACAGAATGGATAGTCACCATGATATGGCGAATCATAGCCATAAGAAAAGACACCATCAGAAAAGTTGTAGCGTTCTATATCGCTCGGAGACAAACCACGATCAGCACCATAGGCTCTTTCTCCATTTGGATGCATCTTAGCTACAGTTCTATGTCTAATAATACCCGAACCAACAGAAGCATCACCGGTTATAGGCTCAACGCTAACGGCTCTTACCCACTGTCCTGTTGATGGGAAAATATGAACGTTACCATCGTTATCAATAATAATATCACTAGGTAATTCAGGACCTGCCCAAGGTCCGAATACTCTATTATCTGCAACCCGAATCATAGAAACTGAGTCAGAATGTGCGACACCTATCCACTCGCCATTCGGTGATACTGCCAAATGTAATACAGTACTCGTTAAATCAAAACGCTCCAGTGTGGTACCATCTGAGTCAATGATATTGACGACACTTTCTTCTGATGTGGCCATTAAATTACATTGAGGATCAGACTCAAAGTAAGTGAAGTTATCAGCAACTTTGCTTTGTGAAAACTCAGAAACCGTAAAAGTCAATAATTCAGCCTCGGCTGCATACCCGTCGCTGACTTCCAATAAAACCTCAAAAATACCATTAGCATCAAATTGTACTTCAGGTATGGATTCGCTAAATGTTGAAACAAGGTTCGAATCAGTAGGTGCAGACAATACTGACCAATTGTAAGTTAGCGAGTGTCCATTCGGGTCACTGGATCCAGTAGCATTCAAGACAATACGTTCACCAATAGCTAAATTACTTGCAACCTCATCAATGGCAATAATAGGCGAGTCATTTTGGAGATTAATAACGACACTATCTGTTGAAGTTCCCCCCCTTCCGTCATCAACCGTTAGCACAACAACGTACTCTCCAGGGGTCAAAGTTTGCAGTAGTGGCATCGCAGTCGCAGCATTGTCAATCGATGCATTTGCATCAACAGGTTGAGTCTCTATTGACCATGCATAAGCAAGTGGATCGTTATCCATATCAATACTTTCTGAGCCATCCATACTAATTCCTGATGCTGCGAGACTTGTTGAAAAATCTTGTCCAGCATTAGCTACAGGCGATGCATTTGGAGGTAAAACTGTTGACTGATCAATTGGGTCAGAGGAGCCACCCCCACCACAAGCCGCTAATATTAGAGAAAAAGCCAGTAGACCGATTATTCGCATAGTAAGTTCCCTATCCCTATCCGCCGAATAGACGTTAATACTTAAAGTGTGTATCTATTAATAATCTAACAAAACTATCACAAAACCACAACAAAAGTATACGCGCCGCAAGCAGAGAAATCACCACATGACTTCCAACCTAGAAACACTCTGATAAGCTAAGCGTATTTATTTTGAGAGGGCTTTTCAGCTTCAGAGTTCTCAAGACAATGTCAGAATCACTGGCCAATAGGCCTATATGACGTTAACAACGAAGGAAGTTTCTAATAACCTCATGCCCATGTTCAGTCAACACCGACTCCGGATGATACTGAACACCAAATAAAGGCAAGCTTTTGTGTTGGATTGCCATCACATCTTGTTTATTACCAGTCTCATCATAACTCCAAGCAGTAATATCAAAATGCTCAGTAATAGAGTCAGGCTGTAGTGCTAAAGAGTGATAGCGTGTCACACGAGTAGGGTTTGGGATATCGGCAAACAAGGCCGATTTGTCATGATAGATTTCACAAGTTTTACCATGTTGAATCTTCCTCGCTTGCAGAACGTGGCCACCATATACTTGTCCTAAAGTTTGATGACCTAAACAAACACCCAATATTGGCAGTTTATCCTTAAAATACTCGACTGCCGCCAAGCTAATACCAGCCTGATTGGGTGTACAGGGCCCTGGGGAGATAACCAGGTACTCGGGCTCCATCTGAGCTATTTGTTCAATACTTATCTCATCATTCCGTTTTACAACGACAATTTGCCCTTGTTGTTCAAAATAATGAGCAAGGTTATGTGTAAACGAATCGTAATTATCTATTAATAACAGCACATCGGCTTCACTTAAGCTAAATAAACGGCCTTAAGCTTGTTTATTTGGCGGATATAAAGCCAAGTGCATCATAAGCTGCTGTCAACGTCTTAGACGCCCTTTCTCTCGCTTTCTCTGCACCGGCGGCCATTATCGCGTCCAATTGCGCCCGGTCTTGACGCAACTCGTTATAGCGCTGTTGTATTGGTTCGACTAATGCAACAACAGCGTCCGCAACATCCGCTTTCAAGTGACCATACATTTTATCTTCATAAGCAGGGACTAATGACTCTACTGACTCACCCGTCGCACAAGAAAGTAAGCTCAGCAAATTAGACACTCCTGGTTTTTCAGCCGTATCAAAATAAATGCGCGCTTGTTCATCAGAGTCAGTAACGGCCCTTTTAATCTTCTTAGCAATCTTCTTAGGTTCTTCCAATAAACCGACAAAGTTATTTGGATT
>CAZVDU010000023.1:0-4330 GCA_964625615.1 uncultured Pseudoalteromonadaceae bacterium
CAATAGGTATTTCGAGAGCAGTCGCTGCTTTTGAAGCATTTTCTGGCAGTTTTACTATTGCGTTATTTGTTGTGGTTTTTGTGAAGAAGATGACGCGGTAATTATTATATACGCATTTCTACTGTTACGAATTAGAGAGCTTTATAGATAAGTCGGTGCCTTCTCTTTTCTATTTTATATGTCGATTGGCTCAGCATGCTTAGTATCATTTTTAATCTCATTTAGACGTCTAGACGTAAAGACGTTGATTTGTTTTTAATATCAAGGCAGAATTGCGCTATTGATGTTTGCGCAGGAAAACCTATGCCTATTAGAATCCCGGGAGATTTACCTGCACTTGATGTATTAAATAGCGAAAATATCTTTGTGATGAACGAGCAACGTGCCGTGTCGCAAGATATTCGTCCGCTAGAAGTCGGTGTTTTGAATTTAATGCCGAATAAGATTGAAACAGAAGTGCAGTTGCTTCGATTGTTGTCGAACACACCTCTTCAAATCAATATTGATTTGATTCGTATTGATAATAGCTGCCATAAGAATACGCCGCGGTCACATATGGAAGCCTTCTATCATTTATTTGATGATGTAGCTTCAAAAAAGTATGACGGGCTCATTGTTACTGGTGCGCCTTTAGCAAAGCTCCAATATGAAGACGTAAAGTATTGGGAAAAAATATGCGTCGTAATGGATTGGGCGAGAAGGCATGTTCAATCAACACTTTTCCTCTGTTGGGCGGCGCATGCTGCAATTTATCACTTCTATGGTATTAATCGAAAACTTAATAAAGAGAAGCTTTTCGGTGTGTATTCTCATCGAGTGAACCATACTAATGATGAGCTTGTTCGTGGTTTTGACTCTTCACTCTATGCACCACATTCTCGCTATGGTGAAATCCCTGTTAATGATTATCTGTCGATCAAAGGGTTACGTGTGATGGCAGAATCTGAAGACACAGGGGCTTATTTGGTGGCTTCTGAAGATCGCCGTATGGTCTTCATCACTGGCCATCCAGAGTATGACGCCGACACGCTCGATCTTGAATATAAACGTGATATCAACGCCGGTATTGATATTGCCGTCCCCAGTAATTACTACGAGAACAATGACTCATCTCTTGCTCCTATTGTGAATTGGCGTGCGCATGGGACATTACTTTTTACCAATTGGCTGAATTACTACGTGTATCAACAAACGCCTTTTGATCTCTCTAAGTTAAATGAACGAGGCAATTTGTGACGACTACAACTGTTCAACAGCAACTTGAGCAAGCACTTAAGCAACGTATCCTGGTTTTGGACGGTGCGATGGGGACTATGATCCAGCAATATGACCCTCAGGAAGTTGATTACCGAGGGGAACGATTTAAGGATTGGCCCAGTGATCTAAAAGGCAATAATGACCTCTTAACGTTAACACAGCCTAAGATGATCAGTGATATTCATGACGCCTATCTGGATGCAGGAGCCGATATCGTTGAAACTAACACCTTCAATGCGACGACTATTTCCATGGCAGACTATGACATGCAAGCTTTGTCTCGCGAAATAAATGTTGCAGCAGCGAGGTTAGCGAAAGAAGCTTGTAAGAAACACACTGCAAAGAACCCTGATAAACCTCGATATGTGGCTGGTGTCTTAGGGCCTACGAATAGAACTGCTTCAATATCGCCTGATGTTAACGACCCTGGTATGCGTAATATCAATTTTGATACCTTGGTTGAGGCTTATTCTGAATCCTGTGAGGCCTTGATTGAAGGTGGTTCAGATTTAATTTTGATTGAAACGATATTCGATACGTTAAACGCCAAAGCCGCTGCTTTTGCCGTTGATACAACATTTGAAAAGTTAGGTGTCAGTTTACCTGTGATGATCTCAGGCACGATAACGGATGCTTCTGGGCGAACCTTGTCGGGGCAAACCGCCGAAGCTTTTTATTATTCGCTACGCCATATTAAACCGCTTACCTTTGGACTTAATTGTGCGTTAGGGCCAGACTTGTTGCGCCAATATGTTGAAGAAATATCTTTAGTTGCAGAGTGTTATGTATCTGCTCACCCGAATGCTGGTTTACCCAACGAGTTCGGTGGCTATGATCTAGAGAGTGACGAAATGGCCGAACACATCAGGGAGTGGGCCAGTTCTGGATTGGTAAACATCGTTGGCGGTTGTTGTGGGTCAACGCCAGAACATATCCAAGCGATTGCCGATGCAGTGTCATCCATTCAGCCGCGAAAAATACCGGAAAGATCAGTAAAAATGCGGCTATCTGGATTAGAACCTTTTGTACATTAAACACTTTACTATTAGGACTGACTCACGATTATGAGCCAAGCAAGAGCTACTTTTATTAACGTTGGAGAAAGAACCAATGTGACCGGTTCTGCCGCCTTTAAACGCCTCATTTTGGAAGGTGATTACGAAAAGGCACTTGATGTTGCACGTCAGCAAGTAGAAAACGGTGCTCAAATCATTGATATCAATATGGATGAAGCTATGTTGGATTCAGAAGCTGCCATGGTTAAGTTTCTTAACCTGATTGCTTCTGAACCTGATATCTCACGCGTTCCTATTATGTTGGATTCCTCCAAATGGAGTGTTATTGAAGCAGGACTTAAATGTGTACAGGGGAAAGCTATTGTTAACTCCATTAGCTTAAAAGAAGGTAAGCAGCTTTTTGTTGAACATGCAAAGAAAATCAGGCGCTATGGCGCTGCTACTGTTGTTATGGCGTTCGATGAAGTTGGCCAGGCAGATACAGAAGAGCGCAAGTTTGAAATATGTAAACGTTCTTATGACATTTTAGTTAATCAAGTAGGTTTCCCTCCTGAAGACATTATCTTCGATCCTAATATTTTTGCTGTTGCGACAGGGATCGAAGAACACAATAATTATGCAGTTGATTTTATTGAAGCGACTAGGCGCATCCGCAAAGAATTGCCTTATGCCAGTATCTCTGGTGGCTTATCTAATATCTCCTTCTCGTTCAGAGGCAATAACCCTGTAAGAGAGGCCATGCACTCCGTGTTCCTGTATTACGCTATTCAAGCTGGTATGAATATGGGGATTGTTAATGCCGGACAGTTAGCTGTATACAGTGACATACCCGACGAGTTGCGAGAAGCTGTTGAAGATGTCATCTTAAATCGGCGTGAAGATGCAACGGATAGATTACTTGAAATTGCACCTAAGTATCGTGGTGACGGCCAAACCGTTGTTAAAGAAACTTTGGAATGGCGTAAACTGCCCGTGAATAAGCGTATGGAGCACGCTTTGATTAAGGGAATAGCCGATTTTATCGTTGAAGACACTGAAGAAGCCCGACAACAAGCCGAAAAGCCGTTGCATGTTATCGAAGGGCCTTTAATGGACGGTATGAATGTCGTCGGTGATCTTTTTGGCGAAGGTAAGATGTTCTTGCCTCAGGTGGTTAAGTCAGCGCGTGTTATGAAAAAAGCTGTCGCTCATCTTGAACCCTACATAGAAGAAGAAAAAGAAGAGGGGCAGACCAACGGCAAAATCCTGATGGCAACAGTAAAGGGTGATGTTCATGATATCGGTAAGAATATTGTTGGCGTGGTTCTGCAGTGTAACAATTATGAAATTATAGATTTAGGTGTGATGGTGCCCGCTGCTCAGATATTGCAGGCAGCGGCTGAGCACAAGGTAGATATCATTGGGTTGTCTGGCCTCATTACGCCATCACTGGATGAGATGGTGCATGTCGCTAAGGAGATGCAACGGCTCAACATGGACTTACCTTTGCTTATAGGCGGTGCAACAACCTCTAAAGCGCATACTGCCGTGAAGATAGAGCAGAACTATGAGCATCCTGTGGTATATGTTCCTAATGCGTCTCGTGCGGTGGGTGTGTGTCAAAAGCTTTTGTCATCTGAACATAAAGCTGAATATGTTGATAAGCTTATCAAAGAATACGAAACAGTGCGTGAACAACACGCCCGCAAAAAGCCACGTAGTAAGCCTATTACTTTGGAGCAGGCTAGAGCTAATGGTGCTGATATTGATTGGGACAATTATCTTCCGCCAGTACCTAATCAGTTGGGTGTACAAGTAGTAGATGTGAATTTGGCGGAGCTCGTTAATTATATTGATTGGACCCCTTTCTTTTTAACGTGGTCATTGGCAGGCAAATATCCACGTATTCTTAACGATGACGTGGTGGGGGAAGAAGCAAAACAGCTGTTCAAAGATGCTAATGATATGCTGCAAACTCTGACAGCAAATCATGAATTAAAAGCAAAAGGTGTTGTTGGGTTATTCCCAGCAAACAGGGTAGGTGATGATATCGAAATCTATCGCGATGAAAGTCGTGA
>CAZVDU010000023.1:4430-6061 GCA_964625615.1 uncultured Pseudoalteromonadaceae bacterium
GTATCAAGGCATAAGGCCTGCGCCAGGCTATGCTGCTTGCCCAGAACATACAGAAAAGCAAACGATCTGGAGTCTACTTGATGCAGAGAAAAATTGCGGTATGAAGTTAACCGAAAGCTATGCGATGTGGCCAGGAGCTTCAGTGTCTGGATGGTATTTCTCACACCCTGATAGTCGCTATTTTGCTGTGGCTCAAATTCAGCAAGATCAGCTGGAAGATTACGCTTCACGAAAAAATTGGTCCGTTGAAGAAGCTGAAAAGTGGTTGGCACCAAATCTTAGTTTATAATCCATAAAAAAGCCTAAAACGTATACACCGTTTTAGGCTTCGTCATTTTATTAAAAAGTACGATCTACTTTTTAAGATTCCTTCTTCTGTATGCCAGCGTACCAAATAGAGACAACCCTATAAGCGCTAAACTGTTAGGTTCAGGAACATCGCCAACAAAGGTGGTAATTGGGTCCTGAAGAACGCCAAATGTACCTGCGGATGCTGAATTGCTAAATGACACGCCCGTAACAAAAACATCAGGCAATGTTGGATCAAGCGCCAAGATTGGATCTATACCTGTGATAGTAAAGAATTCGACAGGTGTCGGGAAGACGAATGTTTCTGAAGGTGCTAAGGAACGTGATTGCTCTATACCATTACCGTCAAGATACACTAATGTATAGCCATCAGTGTCATTGACCGACAGCGGTGACGGTGCTGTTACACTAGCAAATAGCGCGGGGTTATTTGGATCTGTAGTTGTGGCAGTATATGTGTATCCGGTCGCAACGTCAGGGTCGATAAATATTGTTTCGAATGCTTCTACTTCAGGCAGTACAAAAACAAAGTCACCGTCTTCATTCGTTGGGTTGCTTGGGTCTGGTAAAATAGGGGTGAACTCTGACTCACCACTGTCTGAATCAAAATTACCGAAGCTGCTCAGGAATATAGTTGTGTCCAAAACACTATCACTAGTGTCTGCCAATAGCAGTGTAAAAGTGTTACCCGTGCTGTTAGGTTCTACTGGGATATCAAATCTGACCAAGGGGATATTGTTGGGTGCCAACACACCGTCAAGCTCTGTGCCCTCTACCGCTTGAATATCTGGATGGTTAATGTTGATTGGGAGTAAGGGGTCAACGCCTGGTTCGCCACCTGTTGGAAGAGCTCCAGCGACGTTTTCGCCGTTTAACAACAGGGCAAAACCATCTATGAAAGAACTTCCTACGAATTCAGGAAACTCTTCTGAGCCGAAGGACGCGATAAACGAAATTGTATCAACACTTTCATCAACATCAAATGATATGTCTAACTGAACAGGGTCAAAATGAAACTCTTGACCAGTAATTTCACTGAGTATCGCATTCTGCTCATCGTTAGCAGTCGTGCCTGCGATACCTGTATTGCCAGAACTGGTATTTGGCCCATCTTGATAATCCTCAACATTACCGCTACTGAAAACAATCCCGCCTTGGCTAGGAAGGCCGTACACACCAGAGTCGTTAGTAAAAATGCCAGCTTGAGCACCTGTGCCTATAACTTCGCCAGGCATTATAGGTGGGCCCTCACCGTCATCGATTTCTAAGACTTCGTTTAAATTGAACAACCCTCCGTCTCCAGGAAACTCTCCGTCTCCAGG
>CAZVDU010000023.1:6161-35816 GCA_964625615.1 uncultured Pseudoalteromonadaceae bacterium
CTCCGTCTCCAGGAAACTCTCCGTCTCCAGGGAATTGACCCTCACCACCGTCAGTAATATCAAAAAAACCACCTGACAGTGAAAAGCTTCTGACGGTAACGCCTGTGTTTGGAATGATAAGTGTATTAGCAAGCAGTTCTGCATCTTCTGTACCAGTGATAACAATAGCTGAGGCGAAGGGTACGCTTAGTGATATTGCTATTGCACTCGATATTAACGAAGCCTTTATTATATTTTGTAATTTCATCACAAGTTATCCTTGGTTATGATGTTGATATGTAGCTTTTTTTGCTGGTCAAAATATGCACAAACTGTACCTTCTCTAAAAGTTTATGATAAACAAGCGCTTATATATTTAAGAGCTATATACTGTAAAAATACCTGACAGAGTATGTTGTTTATTAGAATATTAGGTTTGTCTTCTACTGCCTGAGTAATGCTGGACACAGGGGGCAAGTTGAACGAATGTCAGGTATTCAAGGCTAACTGACCTTATCCTTGGACATTAATTAGGTTTTTGTTATTCCCACTTAAAGAGGCAACGATGTTTAAAAAAACGCAAACACTCCTAATATTAATAGTACTACTGTTAGGATATTCACCATTAGAGGCGGAAGCTCAGGAAAAAAATGGCCTTGCCTATTTTGAGTTTGTTCCTGATAGTTGGCGTTCTGAAATCATTCGTTTTCCACTGGATTTTGCGCCTACTTTAGCGTACCAAGGGAAGCTAGAGTTACTCTTCTCGCCGGGGATGTTTGATGAAAAAAGCGAAGAATTCCTCTCTTATGGTTTTGTTTGGGCAATAGAGGGAACGGAGATACCTTCTACCGAACAGCTCGAACAAGATCTTAAGACTTATTATTATGGGCTTCAGCAAATTGTCAGTGATAATGCCCTAACTGCGCCTACAAGCAGTAAGGTTTGGATAAGTAAAACCTCTTTAGGCAGTGATAATATCTCTTATGTGGGTGAGATAAAGTGGACCGAGCCTTTTGTTACACGACAATCCCAAACACTAAAGTTTACTGTCACGTTTAGCGTTGATGCAGAGCAAAAGCAATGGTTAGGTTTCTTCCGTGTGTCTCCACAAATAATGGATCATACTATTTGGGAGACGCTAAACACCTTGCCTGTAAAATGGGATTAACTATTTCCTCATCTACTGTTTAGGCTTAAGAAACAGGCTCGTTAAAGTAAATTGGTCAGGTATGCCCGTTACTTTTAAGCCCACAGCTTTTTGATATTGTTCGAACGCTGTGGCATCTTGTTCAGTGAATTTATCGGTAACGTCACCTGTAATATAGTTGAGTTTTTTAAGTCGCTCTTTGGCGCGTTTGAGTATATCAACGTAAAAGTAGGTTTGAGCACCGTTGACATCGATTCTTACTAATTCATTTTCGGTTTCTAAGCGGATAGGGTAGAGTGTTTTGATTAAACTATTGACTGCACTTAGGAACTTAACCTCTGGATTATTTTTGCAATGCCTTTGCAATAGCGTGAGCATTAGCTCTGTGGTTTGCCATGGTACTATATCGTAATTTGTTGTTTGAAACTGATTGTAAGAACTCAAATACCCTTCAAGCCAGCCACCGTATAAATATAGATCGGTGTTTCTTTTATTGGCAGCTTCTAAGAAGTTACTGCAATCCCTTTTCCCTGCACCTTTAACAGCAAATTTACCTTCTTTATCAGCACTAAATGCAGTAAGTGAAAAAGTAATCATAAGTGAGACAATAATTTTTCTTAACATCGGTTTTCCCTTCAACCAATAAAAAAGCCTAAAACGAGCATACCGTTTTAGGCTTTATATTTTAACTAAAAAGTTTCTAGTTTATTTACGTGACAACCTTCTACGATATAGCAAGGCGCCGAATAGTGATAATGTCATTAATGCTAAGTTTCCAGGTTCAGGAATACTCGCCTGACTCTGACTTGCAAGGGTCTGTAACCGAATCTGATTAGAGATAAATTGAAGGAGAGGGCTTTGAATAACCGTTAATGTCTCTGCTGGAGCATCAGATTCAAATGAAACGCCAGTCGTAAATAAGCCTGATTGAGTTGGATCCAGTCCTAAGCTCGGATCTATACCTGTAATTGAGAACGTTTCGACAGGCACTGGAAAAACAAACGTTTCAGCAGACGCTAGGTCCCTCGTTTGTTCAACACCATTTTCATCGATATAAGTTAATGTAAAGCCATCAGGATCATCAACTACTGCTGTCGAGGGAGCAGTAACACTAGCAAACAACCCAGGATTTGTAGGGTCTGTACTATCTACTGTAAAGGTATAACCTGTAGCAACATCTGGGTCGATAAAGATCGTTTCGAATGCTTCTACTTCTGGCAAGACGATGACGAAATCACCCTCTTCATTAGTTGGATTTTCTGGGTCAGGTAGCACGGGTGTAAACTCAGTTTCACCAAGACCCGGCACGGGCTCTTCTGCCGTTTCGGATGCTGTTTCTGTATGATCAGTAACTTCCAAACTACTCAACAGTATAGTTACAGGTTCTTCGACGTTTTCATTATCTTCAACAATAATAGTGATGACATCACCCTCGCCGTCAGGCTCAACAGGTATATCAAATCTTACCCTACTCACGACGACGGGCTCTGTTGTCTCTGACTCTGCTTCTTCCTCAGTATCACTTGAAGGAGGCTCTACAGGCATAATCGGATTTTCTACAGGAACTGCAGGAGTTTCTGATATACCTTCAATAGTTTCGCCATTAACGATAACTGTTAAGCTATCAATCAATGAAGCGCTAATCGGTGTCGATGGTGTTTCATCTACTATTACGCTGACAAAAGAGATTGCATAAACATCGTCATCGGCATCAAATGAGATACTAACTCGGGATGGCTCAAAACGCGCTTCTTCACCTGTAATAATGCTTTGTGCACCACTTGGGTCTTCAGAAGAAGGAGACGTCGGTGAAACTTGAGAAACTATTATGCCTGAACCGGACTCGCCTACATTATTTAAATTGGCGTTAGCGCCACCAATACCACCTAACCTAAATGCAATGCCTGTAGCGCTAGGAAGACCAAAAAGGCCGTTTCCGTCATTAAAAACAGCGGTTTGAGCGCCACCGGCTTCTGTTGGAGCACCGAAGCTCGAAGAAGATGTTGATTCTAAATTTCCATCGCTTAACGCAATACCGTCTTCTATATCGGTAAGCCCATTAAGTTCAGTTGGTATACCAGTAATGCCTTGCTCTTCTATGTCTGTTTCGTTGTTTCTATCAAGGTTAGCATTAGATTGACTATCTTCAGCTGAATTAGGATCATCGAAAACATAACCATTTTCCGTAGGTTCGAATATGCTCCCTGACAAAGAGAAATCGATCAGTGTAATACCCGTATTAGGTACGATAAACGTGTTCGCAAGTAACTCGGTATCTTCAGTTTCTGTGATGACAATAGCAGATGAAACTTGAATATTAAGTGCTGCACAACATGCTCCTGTAACGAGCGAAGCTTTGACAAGTTTTCTAATAGACATCATAAGTATTTATCCCCTACAAGCGATAATAAAATGTTATTGCTTTCGTTACTATAAATAATGCAATAAACGAGCCATTTTTAAAATCCTTTTAAAACAGTAGCTTATATTTTGTTTTTTTTAAAGTGTAAAAGTATTTGACAACTAATTACCTTAACGATGACGCTAGCATCAATGGTGATAATTTTCCACTTTGTTTTCCTTCATTTACAGCATGACGTTTGAGGTTCATTTTATCCCGAATTCCAGCGCTAAATCTCAGTGAATGCAACATAACCTACTATGGCATGCAGCAGAGTGACTAGACAAAGATCGTATTCTTTACTATAAATGCATGGTTATATAATTAACCGATGTGGTGTTGGTGTTGTTAAATGTAGGCTTTTTTGTCGATTTATTATCAACCGGATAAATGGAGCCGATGTATAGTCAAACTAAAGACAGTTATTATGCTAGACATTTGAGCGAGTTCAATGACAATGGGCGTTCTAGTAATGTTTTCTTGTCGGAGGATGTCTACAATACAGATGGGAAGCTCGTTGCTTCTAAAAAGCTACAAGTGACTCAGCGTGTCGCGCAAATCATCGCAAAACATAATTTGGTCAAACCTATTGAAAACAGTATTTGGATCAAAGATGGTTTAAATGAAGGTGCTCTTATTCAAGCGTGCAGTAAGAAAATAGACAGCCTATGCTTCTCCGCGCCAGCGTTTCGTAATCGGCTACTTGAAGACGTAAAATCCGCTTGTTACTCACTGTGCCACTATCCCCTAATCCTCCAGAAATTGACAGTATTGTCAAAACAGCTGCCTAGTATCTATGAAAAGACATTATTATGTTCTTTGTTGTCATTAGGGTTAAGTAAGGAGCTGAGCTTAAATAAAGACACCAAAGACAATATTTTTATTGCTAACATTGTGTCTGATATTGGCCTTCTGCACCTGTCACCAACGTTAGTGTTGAAGGAAGGTGTGTACTCTGTAGAAGAATGGCAAATGATGCAAGGGCATATTGCGATTGCCAAACATTTTGCTGACCGTGTTCCTCAACTTCCCAAGAGCGTAGCCAGAGCTGCTTTAGAACATCATGAAAGAGCTGATGGGTTTGGCGATCCTTTTGGTAAAACGTTAGAAAAATTGGGCATTGAAGGGCAAATCCTGTCAATGTCAGATACTCTCGGTAAGCTTCATTCACAGCATGTGATGAGCGGGCAACATAGCTGGAACGCTGTTTATGATGTCATATTAGTACCAACTTCAGCACATTCAGAAAGCATACGTAAGGCTGCGTTAAGGTTCTTGAAACAGTTCGAACTTCCATGGAAGGCGAAATACAGTGCCGATGAATACTCAACAGTTGTTGAAGAATTGCAAAGTAAGCATAAATGCCTTAATGAATGGTTTGAAGTTATTACACAAATCCTTGACTTACATAATGCCGAGTTACAAGAACAAAATGACTTTAAGCCTTACACGCTTTTGAACGAATTAAATCGTGCAATAGTGACGTCAGGCCTACTCAATAGGATGCAGTTGGATTGGCTAGAGAATATCCCCCAACCTATCAGCGAAAAAGATGGTTTTGATATAGAAGAATATGAGTTGAAGCTAAGTGAAGTTGAGAACCAGTGCTTCTTTGTGATGCGCAAGTTAAGAATGTTAAATGAAGAAATGGCGAAGCGATTTAATAGTGATGAGTTAGCGAAGCATTACTATTCAGAGCTTATGGACATCCTTAGGCATCCATAATATTAACCAGCCTGGTTATTAAGTTAGACGGTTTTCAAACTAGCTTACAGAGTTTTTAATCCTTTCATTTTGGTTTGAAGCAACGACTGATTCACTTAAATTGAAAATTCTGACAATCAACACTTTAATCGTGTTGATTCCCGTCTCGAGTCTAGCTCTTTCATCTAGAATTGCTTTACTGCTCACAAACGTTTAACGTCATCCATCGGAATGAAGGCTAGCTGTGCTCATTGCGGGCAAATTACGGCCAGTATGCTCTTCCCTTATATAAGACGTTAATCGCCGCAAATAGCTAAATATTTATAAGGAAGTAATGTGAATATCTTAAAGAAAATCTTGATGATATTAGGAAGTTTGTTTTTCCTAATTATTATTCTTATCGCCTTTCTGGCAGGTAGTAGCTCAAATTTTAAAGATGATTACGAACCTTTCGCTAAGCAATTTTTAGTAGAGTTATCAACTGATTGGGATACATCCAATGTCATAGGCATGATGTCAAACTCTCTGAAGGAAGAGGTGTCGCGACAAGGCGTAATAGACAATCTTTATCAGCTGAAAGGACTTGGTGAATTAAAAGAAATTGGTGATATCACTATTGAAAATTATATGACGCATACAGATACAGGTGAGGAAGCTATCTTTGTTATTAGTACTGACTTTGAAGCTGGTCATGCTCTGTGGAAAGTTACAGTCAACGTTAAAGAAGACAACGCTAGGGTGGTTGGTTTTTACTTAGTTAATTTCGATGGGCAAATGTTAGAAATAGAGAAAGTGGTAAACACAAATGCCTAACTAAGACCTAAGTTTAGGCCTTAGATGATAAGGACGTTTTAATGAAGCTCTTAAAATTCGTAATACCTTTGCTTTTTACTTCATACACTTGGGCTGAAGAAATTAACATATCCCTTGCAAATGGCTCGGATAAAGAAAAAGCTAAACAAGAGCAAGTTCTGCGATTAGTCGAAAAGTATAACCTTGAAGAATGGTGGTTTACTGAAGATATAATCATAAATGAGTCGGCAAGAAGTCCTTCAAGCCATCCAATTTTAACACTGACAGCGTCAATGCCGAGTAACGACTTAGCGGGCCTCTCTCAGCTCTTGCATGAGCAAATTCACTGGTTTGAAGATGAGAGAAAAGCAGAAGTTGCAAATACTATTGAGGAGCTAAAGAAGTTATACCCTTCCGTTCCTGTTGGCTTTCCTGATGGTGCTAGAAGTGAGTTTTCTTCCTACTTACATATGGCAGTGTGCCTCATGGAACTGGATGCTCTCTCAAAAATACTCGATAAAGAGACCGCTGAAACCATTATTGCTACAAACGGGCGGTATTTTTATAAATGGATATATAAAACAGTGCTTCGAGACCAAGAGCATATACGACAGATTTTAAAAAGAAATGGGTTGTACATTTAGCAACGTATTCTAAATATGCCAATTATATTCACTCGTCCCAAAACTTATGGAGGAGTGGAAGATCCTGATAAGGCATCAGGATCTTAAATTATTGCTGTTAGAAGCTATATCTGGCACCGATGGACGCCGTGCGATCTTTGTTCGGGCGCGCACCATAGGGCTGACGACCTAAAATATCTTCCTGGTCAGTTAAATTCTCGATACGACCAAACAGTGATAGCGCATCATTGAACTCATAATTCACCGACCAATCTATAGTTAGACTTTCGTCGGTGCGTTCGAACAAGCCACATGATGCCCTCACACAAACCTCATCAACGTAGGAAAAGTTCAGATAAGTGGACCAACGAACACTTTCTAGACCAATAGAGATATGTCCTTGGCTAGTCGGAATATAAGGTATAGGGTCACCTTCACTTACGTTACCAAAAAAGTCGGTATTGGCAATATTGGAGTCGAACTCTGCATCTGTGTATGTATAACTGACTTTCAACGGGATAACGGCATTGCCAATGCTTCCTAAGTCTACACCAAACAAGGCTTCCAAGCCTTGAACGAAGGCGGCATCGCCATTAAACGCATCGCCGATTTCGCAATTAGTCCCAGATGATGCCGTACAAACACCCAGTAAATTGTCGTAGTCGCTGACGAAACCGATAATCTCAGCATTGAAAACATCACTGTTATAACGGAAACCCAATTCATAGTTGATCGCTTCTTCTTCTCGCACACCTGGTGCATTGGTTGGCGCGCTAAAACCTTTATGTACGCCTGACACTAAGGTTAGGTTATCGTTGACCTGATATAGGGCTCCTATACCAGGTAAGACTACGTCGGTGTCGTTTTTTCGGACGTTGTCTACTATGCGATTTTCTCCACCGTTAAACTGTGTGCGTGACTGTTCAATAATCTCTACTCTGAAACCAGGTGTAAAAACCCAGTCCCCATAGGTAATGCGATCATAGATATGAAAAGCAAGGGCTTCGGCATCTTGAATTTGATTACCTGCATTTCCTTGTTCACCAAGATCACTCAGGATGAGTTCGCCATTAAGTTGCTGATAAGTGCTGTTTCTTTGCAGCCTATCTACTTGGTCTGCGTGCAGCCGCAACCCCACTTGGACTTCATGGAAAGTGCTTCCCCACTGTGTTTGCCAGTCGAGTCCAAATTGAATGCCTCTGGAGTAGTATTCACGCGCATTTGCTCTTATTTGTATAGCACCTCTCGCGGTGTCGACGGTGCCATCTAGAATGCCTGAGAGTTGTTCGTTAGTGAAGCCTCGAAACGTGCCGCCTTCATTAACTGTCTGGATAAAGTTAAACCAACTGATCTGACTGAACGCTTGTGCATTTGGGCTACCGTTTAGGTCAATACCTTCCGTTTTAAACCAGTTTCTGGCGAAATTATTGTTGTATGCCGTGGCATTGAATTTCAATGAATTATTAACTTCATAGCCATAACGCAAGATAACCTGTTGATGCTGGGTACGAATGTTATCCAGTTCTGATAACCCATAACGGCGATCAGCGTCTTCTCTGAAGTCTTCGTCAGTTAAACCAAGGTAGCTTTGATTAGAGTCTTGTTGATTAAATTGCCATTTCAATTCAATACTGTGCTTCGAGTCTTCAGGTGCATATCCCACTTTTACTGTGTAATCTCTCACGTCTAGGCCGGTATCTGTGTCACTGCGATCAATATGCTGGAAACCGTCAGAATTCCAATCATGTATCTCGACTAAATAACCTAATCCGTTGTCTTCTCTGCTTCCAAAAGTTGCATGTAAGCGTCCCAAATTGTCTTGACCTCTTTCATAAAGAATAGAAGCTTCTTTTGAACTAGGAATAGGTGTCGATATGAGATTAAGTGCGCCACCAATAGTATAAGGGCCTTGTGTAATGGCGGCTGGTCCTTTGACAACTTCTATTGAATTAATGCGACCAACTGTTGGAAAGTAATAAGCTGCAGGTGCGGCATAAGGTGCTGGCGCAATAAGGACATTGTCTTCAAGCAATGTTATGCGATCACTTCTTTCCGTTGCGACACCGCGAATGCTGATATTAGGTCTAAGGCCGAATCCATCTTCTATTTGAATAGAAACGCCAGGCACTTCCCTAAGTAGGCGCTGTATATCGGTATAATTGAATTTTTTAAGATCTTCTGGGCCAATGAAATGCGCAGACCCTGTTGCGTTTTGGGCGTCTTCAGCGCTACCGTATATGGTGACGGTTTCTAATTCATAATTATCAGAACCTTTCTCGTCGTCTTTTTTCGCGAACACCTGAGTAGCGAAAGCACTCAGTAAAGTGAGTGTGACTGCATGGGAGACGATAGATTTTTTCATGTATTTTCCGTAATTCGTTGCTGTATTTGTGGTGCTTTCTTGATCGCTCTTTTGTTTGGGAACTTAAGCTGTATTGATGGTTGTCATGTGATTGTCGAATCGAACATCGCTCGAATTCGCTGTAACAAAGTGCGCTGGATCTTGCCAAGAACTAGGCTGCAAGTTGAATTTTTGGGCCTGTCCATTACCGCTGGACGCTATCATTTGGTTACTCAGCTGGGTTAAGCCCGCAACATCGGTAAAAGGCACTTGTTCGAGACAGACATGTTCGTTGGCATCCCAGAAAGTGATATAGCCGCCTCGAGGGCAACTAACAGCAAGTATGTTGCCTTTTGATAACAAGCTAGCAGTGTATTGATTCATATTGCGCCATTGTTGTTCACCGGCACTAAATTCACGTAACGTATCTTCACTATTGTGGGCGTAGATAAGCGGAACGATATGCCCCTTATTGCCTTGATATTGAGCACCTACGAAGACTTTTCCATCTTTTCTTACCGTTAGGTGACGCAAGCTTTGTTGATGATTGGGTGGCTCAAAACGCGATAAAATAGTGCCAGAAGGAGCATCCATATAAGCTAAGTTAGGTCGCATTGTCGGTACGTTTAGTTTGAGCCTGGGTCTATCTGGGTGCGTTAAAATGCCTCCGTTGGCTATGACAAGCGTTTTTCCATCGGGCATCATGGCGAGTTCATGCGGCCCGATGCCGCCTGAGTGGAAACGCTCTATGACTTGATAATTCTGCGTATCCCTCACCACTATCATGCCATGGCCTTTATCGAAACGGTTCTCTGTTGTGTACAAGTATTTCCCATCTTGGGACAAAGCACCGTGACCAAAAAAATGGCTATCTGAGTCGCTTTCAATCGCGTGAACGATACGACCATTCTTGAAGTCAATTTCCAACGCAAAATTATCCGGCCGTCTAGCAAATACAAGAGCGTGCCCTGGCTTGTGAGGCATAGCTAAAGAGTCGTGCCCGCGTGAGGGGAGGGCAACACGGCTTATTATTTCTCCAGCCTGATTGACCGCAGTCGCGAAATACTCTCCGTCTTTATTGCTACACGCGCTGACAAGCCACTGCTCGTTTTGCCCTAGCTGATGACATCCTGGTATGGCAGATAAACTGAGCAAAGCGAGGCTGCCTGATAAAAACGCACGCCGATTAAGGTGAGTTGAGTTGCTAATTTTCATGACTACTACCTACTAATCGCCGTCGTTAGAGTTAAAGCCGATGTTGATATCAAGCGCTTGTACAAAGCCTGTTGACAGCGCATCCCTCAGTACTCTGATATTTTCAATCAAATTATTTAATGCAGTACGGCCTTCTTCATTGTTCAATGCTTCTGGGAAACTACTAAATTGCTGTTGAATGGTATCAATGGTCGTAACATTGGCATTTATTGCGTCTGTAACTTGTTGTGAGATGGCGTCTTGTTGAAGCAGCATTATAAGAATGTCGTCAAAACCTTGCCCAGCGCCAGCTGTGTAGATATCACTAAATGCCCGCAAGTTTGTATTAATGCTATTCAGAGATTCATCACTTAGTACATGTTCAACAATGTCAGGTATTCCTGGTGCTTGGGTGCCTAAAGGGAACAGAATTTTTTCGTCTTTAACGATTTCGAGCTGTTGGATCCAATTAGTGGTAATTTCCTCCACAGCATCTCTTACTGACGTAAATATTCCTGTACCATCAACAAATGATTGTCGAAAATCATCGCCTGAGGCTTGCCAAGCATTATTGAGTTCATTACTGATATTGCGTAGGTTGTTAGCAATAGCGAGTGACACTTCGCAGCGCTTTTCTCGGTCAAGGGCGCTGAGAATAGATGTGTTTTGCTCGGCAGAAAATAACAACAACTCAAGCGCAGGAATACCTTGCCCACCGACATTTTGCATGGCAACAAGCTCGGCTGTAACGACTTGTTGCTCTAATAATAGATTGCTAACGCCACGGCTAACGGCATCATTGTTGTCTGGGAAAAATTGTATTCTAAATTCGCGATTTTCCTCCGTAATAGGGCCTATTCTGACAAACTGAATGGTCTGCCATTGCTGATTAAACTCACGCCAGCTTTGCTGATAGGTTGCTAAGTCATCGTTGGATGGCTGTGAGATAGCACAGAATGCGTTGGCGGTATTAACTAAATTATCTGAACGCTGAACCATGCCCTGATACCCGGGTAGGATCACGTTATCAGCTAAGTTTTCCAAGTAAACACCTAACGCTGACTCAACTTCGGGTGAACGAGAGTCAGTTGGTGGTGGAGTAGGATCATCAGCTGGTGGTGTCTGTGAAACAGGTGCTTCGGTACCGCCATCACCGCCTCCACCACAACCTGTCAGTGATAGACAGACTAAAGCAACGGCTAATGCCGCTTTGGATTTAATACTTATGGGATATTGATAAATGAAAGACATATGGACTCCTAAATTGCTTCTAAAAAGGCGATCAGCTGTTGTCGTTCGCCTTTCTCCAATTGAATAAATTGTTGCTGACTTTGCGTAGCTTCTCCGCCGTGCCATAAGATGGCTTCGGTTATGCTTCTAGCTCTACCGTCATGTAAGTAACGTTGCTCAGCCCGGAATTGTTGTTGTAAACCTATGCCCCAAAGCGGTGGCGTCCTCCATTCGTTTCCCTGGGCTTCAGATTCATAAACGCCATCCGCCAAATCAGGCCCCATATCATGAAGAGCAAGGTCGGTATAAGGCCAGATGGACTGGTTTGATAAACTATCTACAGGATAAGTCTGTGACGTCTGGTAATAGGCTGTATGGCAGCTCTCGCAGCCAAGTTTATAAAATAGCTTTCTTCCTTTTTGCTTGTTTTTATCGCCAAGATTTCTGGCCGGTGGCACTGCTAAAGATTGGTTAAACTGATTAACGAGATTTAACAGTTTATCCGGTATTTCTGGTGCTGTATGGCCACCTAAAGCAACAACTTTTTGGCATGAGGTTTGGGTTTTAGTACAAGACTCCTCAGGGAATAATGTGTTAGTAATGCCAATGTCATCTCTAAATGCAGAGGCAACTTGTTGCAATAAGTTTGGATGTTTAGCTTTGTGTCCAAAGCGGCCAACTTGTTTCTGCTGAGTCGTTACATTAATGACTCTATTGTATTTCGCTGAAATGCCGTCATTGTCTTTGTCATCCATATCTTCTTGAGATAACAGATCTTTCGAGTCAATCGCGTCAAGAAGCCCTGCACCATATACAATAGGTGCGAAGCGCGGCGACAAACCAATATCTGCACGTAAGTTGCCATAAGCTAATTCACTCAGTGCATAGAGAGGTTTTATTAGTTCGTAATGTTCTCCGTCAGCATATTGACCAGACAGCGTTTGGTATGAAATCTCAACCCTAGCCTCTGGTTTTAGCGCAGCATTTTGCCTGGAGAGTGATTTCGTTTGTATTTGGCCACCGTAGTTAGCGTCTATATGACGAGATTCAGAGTCGGTAGATCCGAGTCGAATGACTAAGCCCGATGGTTTTAATGCGTTGCTGTCAATAACGCTAGTGCGGGCACCGTCTTGATGACAACTGATACAGGAGCGGCTATTGAAAAGTGGACCTAGGCCATCTCTGTCTTTGGTTGAGCTTGGTGCTACCACCCAGGGGTCTCTGAATAATGAGAATCCAGTCCAGAATAGTAATTGATCCTGTGCGGTGGTATTTTCTCCTGGTTCAACATAACTTCTACGAGAGATATTGCGGCTAGTCATACCGTCACCGGGCAGTAATTCTGCCTGATCAAAATCTGGGGCGTCATTGTGCTTACCACAAGCGCTTAGTAGCGTGATGGTAAGTATCAATAGCAAATAGCTGTTGTATCGAAGCATTATAATGATTCTAAAAACGCAATGATTTGTCGACGTTCTTGCGCTGTTAACTGTTGAAAACGATCATTTGCTGGTTGTGCTTCACCGCCATGCCACAAGATGGCTTCTTCGATCGTTCTTGCCCTGCCGTCATGTAAAAACGTTGAGTTAGCATTCACTGTTTGTACGAGACCAAGCCCCCAAAGTGCAGGTGTTTTCCACTCGGAGCCATTTGCCATTCCTTGTGTTAAGCCGTCAGCTAGGCCATCACAACGCTGAACAAAAAGGCAAGACTGGCCCGACTCGCAGCTTTGGCCGTCGACTGTTTCCCGTGTGATATTGCAGGCCGTACCGCCCATATCGTGCAAAAGTAAGTCTGTATAAGGGTAGATGGTCTGGTTTGATAATACTCCAATGGGTTCGGCGCCTGGCTCTAAACCTAGAAGGGATACCTCACCTAATACACTGCCTGCAGCATTGCCGGTCACATGCCTTGCCGTATGGCATCCAACACAATTTGATTCAAAGAACAGTCGCCGCCCTTGTATGATGTCTTCATCAAAGGTATTGGTGTTAGTGTCAAATCCTCTGCGGGCAGGGACAGCTAATGTCCTGTTGTAGAATTCAACTAGCGCTAGCTCTCTATTGGTGATATCTACCTGATCATTAATCTGGGACTCTGTTTGTGCGATGTTTTGACAGGCTATTTGCTGTTCTGTACAACTTTCCTCTGTTAGAAATGTACTTGTAATGCCAATATCACCTCTATAAGCAGAAGCGACTTGTTGTAAGATACTGGCTGATTGTGCTTTATAGCTGAAGCGGCCTAAGCTGATATTACCCGTAGTGAAATCTAATACCATTGACGCTCGGCCAGAAATACCGTCACCATCCTCATCATTTTCATCGACTAAGTTCAGAATGTTTTCTTCGGGGATAGCGCCAAGTAGACCTGTACCAAAGACTTGTGGTGATACCCTAGCTGAAAATTGTGTGGTTGCTGCAAATGGGCCGAAGCTCATGTCTCGAAATAGGTATGTCGGTCTGCGTAAGCTGTATGTCGTCCCATCGGGATAGCTTCCTTCGACTTCTTCATAATTGATGAAAGCAAAAGCTTCCCCGAATAACTGGTCACCATTGAGTGAACCATTGAATACAGGTAGCCCAGCAGTGAAGTCAGAGGTATTAAAACTTTGCTCAGCGAATGTTTGAATTTGACTACCGTATACTGGGTCGGGGTTGCCCTCAGCGTCCCCAATTTTTACTAGCATGCTGGTGAATGGCTGATTGGGATTCGCTGGTACAACACCTCTTCCATCGTTTAAATGACAGCCCTGACAATTACTTGTGTTAAGTAAGGGGCCAAGATCAGAATGGGGACTACGAAAGATGAAATTTCCTGATGAAAAATTGGCATCCAATGTGAAGTCATCAGCAATAGCCTCAGGGCGCTGAGCGAAAGCATCTTCATCATCACGAAGGACGGTCGAAAGGCCGCCAGAGGTAAACTCACCGTCCTCAGGTGTAATGGCGCTTATTGGAGGTAAACCACTATGATCTACCGCTGGCTCTTCCGGCATATCGGGCTGCGTCGTAGGATCCGGTTGCCGCGGTATCGACGAATCAGAACTACCGCCTCCACAGGCGTTCAGGGCTGAGGTTATCACTAAGCTAATAAGAAGCTTGGATTTTGTTTGAAACATGAGAGTGCCTTAACGAAAACGACAAAAGGGGCAAGCAGCCCCTTGGTTAAATCTTCAGGGTTGTGTGCGTATTTTATTCACCGCCACCAATGTCTTCCCCGGTGTCTTGTCGTAAGTCGTTGGTGGTTACACCCAATGCTTCGATAGCTTGTTCGATATCGTCGGTTTGTTCTACAAGCCCTTGTATTACTGCGATAATATTGGGCTGTTGAACACTTTCTTGGATCAGTTGATCAAAAGGTGTGCCTGTTCTAGCTCTGGCATCAATGACTGAGGTCGCGGCCATAGTTGCTTCTAATGAACCTCGCAATTCGTTGGCCAATTCAGCGAATCCTTCAACAACCAGCAAATCTTCTATCGATGCACCTTCGACAACTTCGCCATCTACTCTTGTGTAAGATGCTAGGTAACTGTTCTGAATACCCCGTGCGTTTAGCACGATATCTCTGTGAGTGTTGTCGCTAAAACAAGAGTGTTCATCTTCTTGAGAGTCAGTTGTCAACGCGATATTGATACGTTCCCCGGCAAGCTCACCAAAACCAAGGCGTCCCATTCCTTCTAGAATACGTGCTAGAGATTCGTCACCACCATTAACAAAAGCAGTGTAGTGCGCACCGACACCTGGCTCCCAAGCATTTGCAACAGCGGTTAGATCTTCTATCAGTAAGTCAGCAGCCGCCATAAGGTAGTCAATACGACGTTGGCAAATCTGTTCTGATACATCATCAACTCCTGATGTACAAGCATTCGTATTGTTGTTGGCTGTTGTAAAGTAATCTGAAACAGGGCGTTGACCGCCTGATGCATCACGAGCACCAGCACCACTCTGATCTAAGTTTAAGTCCTGCCCCCAAAGTAGAAATTCAATCGCGTGATAACCACTCGTAACATTGCGCTCGTCTTCTCCAAACTCGAATGTGTTAGCTAGAGTCTCTGTCGTGATAGTTGGGAAGTCTGCGATGTTGGCAATAATATTACCGCCAAGTGTGTTCGCCGGGCTTTCAGGACCAGAATCTCCATCAACCACAGGTGCTACATAATCGATTATAGCCTCACCTAAAGGCCAAGCATTTATCCTACCTTCTGGGCCATCACCTTCTTCACCGATAGTGCCATCCGGTAGCAGGGCATCGATAGGACCGACGCGGAAACGGTATACTTCTGTTTGGCCATAAGGCTCTCTCGCCGCCAACCATGCTGCTCTGGCATCATCTAGACTTTGCTCCGAGGGTGATGCTACAAAACTAGCTAAAGCATTACGCATGTCTATTGCCGTGATAAGAGAGTCAGTGTATGCAGCAAACGCGATGTTGGCGTTAGTCGTTACAACATCTTCGCGAGTGACTAAATTGCTTGTACCGTTAGTGCCATCGGCACCAGCCTCACCATCAGCTCCTACAGCACCTGCCGGTCCTTGAGGGCCAGCTACTCCGTCATCACCATCACAAGCGCCCAATAGGAGTGCCGCTATTATGCTAATTACTATTTTACTCTTTTTCACTCGCTTTCCTTTAAGATGTTAGTTGTAATTTTAATCTAAATGATAATAATTGTTATTTAGATTATGATCTATTCCGAGAGTTGTAAATAAGTTTTTGTTAAGTTTGATTGGGAATACTTGTTTTCTGAGGGGAGCCGGGTGCTATATAAAAACAAAGCATTAACGATATTGTTGTCTAGTTAACAGTCGCATAGGCAGCTTAGAAAGATTACTTGTCCAGAGCTAAGGTTAATTACGTTTTTTCTCTATTAGTAGCTTGCTTTAGCCGTGAACATTCCTAAAACGTATCGGTTCGGGCTTAAGCTGTACCAATAACGTTGGCGTCGTCTCATTGATTACATTACTCTTGAAAATGTAATGATGTAAAAGGAATTTATTGTGAACTCTCACGCAAAGGAATTGCATAAAGAGCGCTTTTCATTAAACGGATCTTTCTATTCAGTCACTTCAACAACCCATAAAAGGGTACCCATATTTTCAGACTTCTATTTAGCTCGTGAGTTGGTGTTGTCTTTAAAAAAGTCTGATGGTGAACAAGCAACTGATACCATTGGTTTTGTTGTTATGCCAGATCATTTTCATTGGCTAATTCAGTTGGGAGATAAATACAGCCTTAGTGAAGCTGTTGGGAGAGTTAAGGGTCGTGCAGCATTAGCGGTCAATAAGCAACGAAATGGCATTCATAAAATATGGCAGGCAGGCTTTTATGATAGACGCATAAAGCAAGAGAAAGAGACTATTCACGTTATGCGTTATATAGTCACTAACCCTTTGAAGGCTGGTCTTGTTCGATCCTTAAAGCATTATCCTCATTGGGATTGTATTTATATTTAAGGCCCCTGAAAAAGGGCCTTAACTTGCTTTAACCGTCTGCGTTAATTTTCTTGACGAGAGCATCGTGCGTCTCTTGCATTTTGTCATTAGCAACCTGACAGGTTCCTGCCGCTTGGTGACCGCCACCACCATATTGCAAACAAAGCTCACCGACATTAGTTTTGGAACCTCTGTCGAGAATAGATTTACCAATCGCGAAAACCGTATTTTGCTGCTTTAAGCCCCACAAAACATGAATCGAGATATTACATTGTGGGAATAACGCGTAAATCATAAATCTATTACCAGCGTATATAGTCTCTTGATCCCTTAGATCGAGCACCACCAGATTGTTGTGAACGGTAGAGCACTCGGTCAATTGATTCTTGAATTTTTCAGCGTGTTCGTTATATAAAACTACGCGCTCTTTAATATCAGGCAACGCAATAATTTCGTCAATTGTATGATTGCGACAGTAGTCAATCAGTTCCATCATTAACTGATAGTTTGATATACGGAAATCTCTGAAACGACCAAGCCCCGTTCGGCTATCCATTAGATAATTGAGTAAAACCCAACCTTCAGGGTTTAAGATTTCCTCTTTGGTAAATTGCGCTGCGTCTGCTTTATCAACAGCTTCCATCATGTCAAACCATTCCGATGGGAATTTATCGTCGCCACCGTAGTAGTCATAAACAACGCGGGCAGCTGAGGGAGCTTTAGGATCAATAACATGGTTCTCTTGCTGAGTTTCTCCGCTGCGAGTCACTTCACTTAGGTGGTGATCGAAAGCGATAAAACACCCTGGAACATAAGGTAAGTTGGTTGTGATATCGTTTTCAGTGATATCAATAATGCCATCCTGCATATCTTTAGGATGGACAAACTTAATATCGTCGATTAAATCAAGTTCTTTTAAAAGAACTGCACATACTAATCCGTCAAAGTCACTACGAGTTACCAAACGGTATTTTTTACCACTTTCTGCTGCTGACAATTGTCTTCTCCAAAAAAAATGTGCGTTAAGTTAACAGGTACAGTGCTAACTTTAAATTAATGTAAGTTTATGATCTCAAAAAAATTTGTCCAAGCAAATTGGACCAAGACTTATTGCTTTGATCATTCGGTAACAACTTATACTGTATTTAAGCGTAAGAGGGCTGTCGAACTAGATTGGTTCAACTTATCACCGGCTCAATTAAGCCTTGATAGAGGCTTTAGTCAAATATCCAGTAAATCCGCGCAACTACTTCTAAAAATAGCCTTGTTTCAAATATCTTTCTAGTCAAACACAGACTTCAACGCCTTACTATAAGCCTTTTGGGTATAAATTAGTAAAGTCATGCAATTAAGACGCTCATTTTGTTATATTATTTTTCTTTTGTAACAAGTCCTAATAGCGTGGAGTGGTATTTGTGTTTTTACGCACACTGTTGAGTGGTTTGACGACTATTTTTGCTTGGACACCTGCATCGGTACTGGCGTTTATTGCTGCTTATGGGCTGTATGCTGGCGCCATTAATATCGTTGATGTTCATTGGTCTATTACTTTCGGTCTTTTATTGATTGGGGTAGGTGGTATTGCGGGATATGTAGGCATAACCGCGGTAGCTTGGAATATTAAGCTAGCAACTAAAATAAAAGTCATTTGTTTATTGTTGGGGGTTCTGACGCTCACCGCAGTAGTGATTATTGGTGCATTGTCAGACAGTGAAGTGCTTTATTTAGGCCTCTATTGGGTGGACTTATATCTCTTTGTTAGTCCTTTGTTATTTGGCTTAGGGCATTTGATACATCAAGTTATGGTTTTAAAAAAAGAGCTGAAATAGTCACAATCGTTCAGTAAAAGATCAAAGAAAGATCAATAGGCGTTAAAACAGAGGAACTAAAAGTATGGAAAAGCGCTTTTGTCAGGCGACAGAGAACAATAAAGAAGCTATTTTAGCCGCGCTTAAAACTTATTTTGCAGACTCTCTTACCGTGCTTGAGATTGGATCAGGTACAGGGCAACATGCTGTTCATTTTGCGCCTCAGCTGTCACATTTAACATGGGTAATGGCTGATTTACCTGTTAATCACGAGACGATTAACGCCTGGGTTAGTGATTTTCCAGCCGATAATATTCATGGCCCTCTAGATTATGAAGTGGGTGAGAATGCTTGGCCAGCGACTAAAGCAGATGCTGTTTTCTCCGCTAATACAGCACATATCATGCAGCCAGAAATTACTCGCTTGATGATGACATCAGTTGCTGACAATTTGCCCGCAGGAGGTGTTTTTTGCTTGTATGGGCCATTTAATATCGACGGTCAATATACGAGTGAAGGTAACGAATCTTTCGATGCACACCTAACAAGAGAAGGCTGTGGTGGTATTCGAGATATTGCAGAACTGCAGGGTTGGGTTGTGGGGAAAGGTTTACTGTTAGAAGAACGCATCACTATGCCAGCAAATAATTTTTTATTGGTTTGGCGAAAACAATAATAACAAAGGAAGACGTAATGACAATGTATCGAGTTTTATATTTTTTGGGGCTTTCCATGTTGCTGCTGGCTTGCAGTAAAGCACCTGAACAAACTGTAAAATCAAGCGCTGAAACTGCTGCAAAAGAGGCTATTGGGTCGGAACAGTCAGACGATTTTGATTTTAACCATGATTATCATTCTTATGGTAACCCTGATGAAATGATGGTTACCCATTTAGATTTGGACTTAACCGTTGATTTTGAGACGCGCTTGTTGACCGGTTTTGTCGACTTAACAATAGAGCGTCAACAAGCTGATATGAATACGCTTAAGCTCGACACCAGAGATATCAGTATCAACAAAGTGACTGTCGAAGGCCAACCGATAGACTACACATTGGCTAAAGCCGATGAGAATTTAGGCTCAGAGCTGACGATTAACATGCCTGCTGGTAGTGATAAGGTGCGCATAGAATATCAGACCTCGCCTAATGCATCGGGTGTTCAGTGGCTGACACCCGCTCAAACAGCGGGTAAACAACAGCCGTTCCTTTTTACGCAAGCGCAAGCTATCCATGCACGTAGCTTTATTCCATTACAAGATTCTCCGAAAGTCAGAGTGACCTATACCGCAACAATCCGCACACCTGAACAGTTATTGGCTGTGATGAGTGCGTCTAATGATCCAGACACTGCACGAGATGGCGTCTACGAATTTGATATGCCACAACCTATTCCTTCTTACTTGATTGCGCTAGCAGTCGGTGATTTAGCCTTTAAACCTATGGGTGAGCGCACGGGCGTGTATGCGGAGCCCGCTTTGTTGGAGGCTGCCGCCGCAGAGTTTGAAGATACTGAATCCATGTTGATAGAGACCGAGAAACGCTACGGTGATTACAGTTGGGATCGTTATGATCTGTTGATTTTACCGCCCTCTTTTCCTTTTGGTGGTATGGAAAATCCACGTTTATCTTTTATTACGCCAACCGTAATTTCTGGCGATAAGAGCCTAGTTGCCTTGATAGCACATGAGCTAGCTCATTCCTGGTCAGGTAATACGATCACTAACGCTACCTGGCGTGACCTTTGGTTGAACGAAGGGTTCACGACTTATTTAACCTATCGCATTATGGAATTTGTTTACGGTGAGGACCGTTTTAATATGGAGTCTGTGTTAGGCCTTGAAGATCTGAGTGCAGATATTGAATCCTTGCCAGTCGATGATCAATTGTTGGCGATTGATTTACGTGGCCGGAATGCTGACGATGTATTCTCTAATATCCCTTATGAGAAAGGCGCTCTTTTCTTGCGTGAACTTGAACAAAAAGTAGGGCGTGAAAACTTTGATGCTTTCTTACTTGGCTACTTTAAAGACTTTGCATTCCAGAGTATCACTACAGATCAGTTTTTAACTTACTTAGAAGAAAAATTGATTGCACAGCACAGTGAGGCATTGTCACTGCCGCGTATCAAAGAGTGGATATTTGAACCAGGGGTCCCAGAAGGAGCACCAATTGCTCAATCGAATGCCTTTATTTTGATCGACAATGCGCTCAACAATTGGGTTCGTGGTGAAGTTGAAGCTAAGGATATTAATACAAGCGGTTGGGTTTTCCATCAATGGAAGTACTTTTTAAGCAATCTTCCTGAGAAACTAACACAAGAGCAGCTTGCTGAATTGGATGCCGCCTTTGGTTTAACACAAAGCACAAACAATGAGATTGCGCATAGCTGGTTGCTGATCAGTATTAATAATTGGTACGAACCTGCTTTTGGGCGATTACATGAATATTTGGTGACTATAGGTCGTAATAAGCTTGTTCGACCGCTTTATGCGGCACTCTCAAAGACGCCTAAAGGTAAGGAAATGGGGCGAAAAGCTTTTGAACAGGCTAAGCCTGGTTATCATCCATTAACCATTGTTGCTAATGAAGAGTATGTAAATTAATAGCTATGTAACAGGCGCTAATTATCTGGATTAAGGTAAATTCGATAGAGCGATAGAGTATGAGGATTACACGATGAAATTAACAACGGTCATAATATTGTTGCTCTACTGGGTTTGGTTATCAGTAGCACATGCTCAAGGAACAGCAAAAGGCGATCACATTGAGTACATTGGTCACGCTTCATTTCGATTTGTTGCTAAGGATGGTTCGTCAGTTGTTATTGATCCGTTTAATAGCCGTATTTGGATGGGGTATAATTATCCCAAAAACATTCAAACAGATGCGGTGCTTATAACTCATCCTCACTTCGATCATGATGCGAGTTACCATTTTGACAATGTGCCTGTATACACAAAGCCTGGTCAGCACCAGGTAGGTTCGATCAGTGTCGAAGGTATTGCTACAGAGCATGGTTTTGCCGATGTGATTCGGCAGAGAGGCTTTTTGCCCCTGAACACTGTTTGGATTATCGAGTTTGGCGGTAAGCGTATTCTTCACTTGGGTGATAGCCGTAAGGTGAATGATAAAGAGCTCGCTAAGATTGGCTCAGTCGATATTGTAATCGGTTCAGAAGAGCAAGCAACAGCGGCTTCTGTGGGGGCTTCTCATACTATCCCTAATCACTATCGTTTACCTCAGGTTAGTGCCACTGGTGGTCAAGGTATGTCGACTGTCGATGAAATTGTAGAAGGTAAGTCACCGGTCCTTCGAGTTGGAAATAATGTGCTGATGTTAAGTGAATTGCAGGAACAAGATAAATGGATTGTGCTTCAGCCAGCCGCCAATCTTGAAGCTTGGTCGACTAATCAGCGAGAAGCTAAGCGTGAAGTTCAACTAGCTCGCCAATCTATGCGTGGAGATGATATCGATTATGCGTTGGCTGAAACACACTTAACAAAAGCGTTGTCGCTAGATGCTGAGGACATAAGCACATATGGTGTTTTAGCCGATTTATATGAAGCTCAAGATAAACCAAGTGATAAGGTTATTGAAGCCCTTGAGCAAGGCCTCGCGAAATCTACCTATGCTGATATTGGACAGGAATTTAAGTTGAGAAGTCGACTTGGTAACTTATACGAAGAGTCATCTCAGCTGATGTTGGCTAAGAAGCATTATCAGTGGATCTTAAATCAATCAAGAGCCTACGGTGTGAAGGAATATGAGCATGCTACCAGTTTCCTTCAAGCTCATTTGTAAACCAGCAGTATTCAGTCAATATTAACAATTATGTGGAGTCCCATTAGTGGGACTCTGGCATCACCCCGAATCTCGATTTCGAGATAACTAGAGCTCCCAAATACACACCTAAAACCTAAGCTTATGTTTAACCTATAGTTTTTTCTTGGCACGCAACTTGTCTGTTAATAAGCACCAGAGTAATAGTGCTCTATTTTTTATCAGGCTTATTATGGATATTGTTAGAAAGAAAAGTTCAGCGCCACCTATCAAAAAAATCCTTCTAGCTGTCGGTATGTCTGTCATTGTTGCGACTTCAGTTTATTGGTTTTTGGCGAACAATGACGGAACGCATGTTGTAGATAGTGATTCATTGCTGACGGATACGGTTAAACGAGGCGAGTTAGCAGTGAGTGTGCGCGGATCTGGTGTACTAGTACCTAAAGATGTTCGATGGTTAACAACTAATGTCGAAGGAAAAGTTGAACGCTTATTTGCAAAGGCAGGCGCTATTGTTGAACAGGGTGATCTTATTATGCAGCTGTCAAACCCTACCTTGGTTCAGCAATTGGAAGAGCGTCAATGGGAGTTAGATGAACTAGAAGCCCAAACGACGGCACTGCGCGTTTCTCTCGAGTCAGAAGTGTTAGACAGAGAAGCAGCTGTTATTGATGAAAAGCTAAATTATGAACGTTCACTACTGACACTTAATGCTCAAGATACGCTGTTAAAGCAAGGAGTGAACGCGGTATCGCTGATCGATCATGAGACTAGCAAAATTGAAGTCGAACAGAACAAACAGCGCTTGGAAGTACAAACGAAACGCTTAGCTAAGCAAAAAGAAAATGTACAAGCGCAGCTACTTGCTAATCAGGCTAGGCTTAACCGGATGCGCAAGACTATAGAAAGAATAGAGGAACAGGTTGAGAGTTTGAATGTGAAGGCCAGTATTGATGCTGTTATTCAATCAATGGCGTTGGAAGTCGGGCAACAGGTTGCCGTTGGCGCTAACTTAGCGCGGCTAGCAAAGCGTGATGAATTTATTGCGGAATTACGTATTCCAGAAAGTCGCATTCAAGATGTTGTTGTTGGTCAGGACGTGATGATTGATACACGCACCAGTCAAGTGCAAGGTTTTGTTCAACGTATTGACCCAGCAGTCAATAACGGTGTTGTGCAAGTCGACGTTGTATTTTCTGGCGCGGCACCTAAAGAAGCTCGGCCAGAGTTAACCGTAGACGGCGTAATAGAAATAGTACGTATACCCGATACTTTGTACGTCAAACGCCCCATGTTTGCTAAAAGCTCTGGTGAATCATTCATATACCTGGTCGATGAAGCAAATCGTTTGGCCCACAAACAGTCTGTACGCTTTGGACAATCATCAAATACCTATATCGAAATCAAGAATGGTCTGGCGTTAGGGCAAGAAATCATCGTGTCCGATGTTTCTTCCTGGGAAGCGCATCAGCAAGTAAGAATTAACTAGCAGAGGAAGTGTTGAGATGGAAAATACAGATAAAAATAACCATGAATCACAACTGGTTAAGTTGGAAGGCGTTAAAAAAGTCTTTTACAGCGATGACGTTGAAACGCATGCGTTGAGTGACATTAATCTCAGTATCAATAAAGGTGAATACCTATCTATTACAGGGCCATCTGGGTGCGGTAAGTCTACATTGTTGTCGCTATTGGGGTTGCTTGATACGTCAACCTCGGGTGTTTATCAATTAGCTGGCCATGATGCGATGAGCTTAAATCGAGATGAACGCGCGAACATACGTAACAGAGAAATCGGCTTTGTGTTTCAAGCATTTAATTTGATCAGTGATATGTCCGTTGCTGAGAATATCGAACTACCCCTGACTTACCGAGACGATATTAGCAAAGAGCAGCGTAAAAAGATGGTAGATGATGCTCTTGAGAAGGTCGATATGTTGCATCGAGCTAATCACTTTCCTTCTCAACTGTCGGGTGGTCAACAGCAACGAGTCGCAGTAGCTAGGGCTATCTCTGGCAATCCGTCCATTATCTTAGCGGATGAGCCAACAGGTAATTTAGACTCTAAAAACGCTCAGTCTGTTATGGCTTTACTTGATAAGTTGCACGAACAAGGAGCGACTATTTGTATGGTCACGCACGATCCCAAATCTGCAATACGAGCAGAAAGAACCATCGAAGTGTTTGATGGAAAAATCGTATCTGATCGTGCTACTGAAAAAACGCCGTTAATCGCTGTGTAAGGGGAAAAACAATGTCTCTAACGCTTGATATAAAATATTCAGCACGGTTACTCGCTAAGAAACCAGGGTTTACTGCATTAACAGTCTGTATTGTGGCGATTGGTTTAGGCTTAACACTCTACGCATTCTCTTTGCTCAATAGCTTATTGTTTACGCCATTGCGTTTTGCAGATAATGAACCAGTTTATGCGGTTGAAGGTGTCTATGATCATACACATTTATCACGCCGAGAAGCGAATGTATTCGATCTATACAATTTACAGCAAGATAAGAGTTTATTTAAGGATATGGGATTCTATAATGAAGGAACAACTTTTGTCGGTGGTGCAGGAGAAGGGTTGCGCAAGTTTAACTCAACATATGTTTCTTGGAATATGTTCGAATTTGTCGGCGTTCAACCAATTATAGGTCGTATATTTACACAAGAAGATCACCTTGATGGCGCGGAAGATGTGTTGATTTTGGGCCATGACATGTGGCAAAGCTACTTTAATGCGGACCCTGATGTTATTGGTAAAGTTGTTCCCATTGATGGCTCTCAACCAGCGAGGGTTGTAGGTGTTATGCCAGAAGGTTTTGCTTTTCCATCGGTTGCACAGATGTGGCAACCACTTCCACAAAACTTTGTAGCACCAACAGAGCGGGACTTTTCATTTCTATTCGCTTACGCAAAATTGGCTGACGGTGTGACGATCCGACAAGCACAAGCAGCGTTGGATAAAATTGGTCAGGAGCTAAGTCAAACACTACCTGAAAACTTTCAAGGGTTGATAGGTGTCGGTGGAGAGTATCTGTCTATAGAACCTTTTAAGAAGGCTAATATTACTCAGTATTATGGCATGTTCTTAGCGTTGTTTGTGGTTGTTGTTCTTATCCTTATTTTAGCGTGTATCAATGTTGGTAATCTCTTATTGGCCAGAGTCAATGAGCGTGTTAAAGAAGTCGCTATTCGGGTGGCGTTGGGTGTGCCAAGAAAAAGACTCGTGCTACAGATGTTATTGGAAAGCGTTTTTATTTGTGGGTTGGGGGGATTTATAGCTTTACTACTCGCCGGTTGGGGATTAGATGTTACCAATCAAGTTTTTGATAATACCTACGAAGTGGATAAGTTAAAGCCTTTCTGGTGGTCACTTGGTTTAGATTTTGACGCACTAATGATTTTGCTTATTGCTATTATTGTCATGGTTTTGACCACAGGCTTTATGCCAGCTTGGCGCTCCTTAAATGGTGATTTTAATGCAGTTTTACGAGATGGTACTAGAGGTGCTTTGGGCAAACGAGCGGCCAATACAACTAAGGTATTGGTCGTGTCTGAAATCTTACTATCTGCGGTAGTACTTATTATGGCCACCATTTTATTGGTGTCTAGTTATGCGGCCGGTAATGCAGACTATGGTGTGGCAACCGAGCGGCGTTTAACAGCACAGTTGCAACTTCCATTTTTGGAATACCCAGTTCGCAGAGATACTGAGTTTGAGTATCAAGATGTTATGGCCAGGTCGAAGTTTTTCTATGATCTAAAATCTTCTCTTGAACGTCGTGAAGATATTTATAGCGCTGTTTATATGTCTTCGTTGCCTGGCACTGGTGGTGGGACTAGTCATTTTGAGATAGAAGGAAGAGCGGCGCCTGTCTATAACGAAAACCCTTATGCAAATAATGAGGCTGTATCAAGAAATTCTTGGCATGCGTTAGATATGCAGATTGTTGATGGCCGAGATTTCGATCACAGAGATGTCGAAGAAGGCGCTCAAACTATCATTATTAATGAGTCTATCGCTAACGCATTTTTCCCCGATGGTGATGCGGTCGGTACACGTATCAGACAAGTTTTTCGTAACGCTGAAAGAGATTGGATGACTATTGTCGGTGTGGTTTCCGATACATTTCATGGCACAAAGATGGATTTTTCCGGTGCATCTTACAATGCTTACAATGTGATGGAAAATTGGGGAATGACGAGAGTAATGACAGCTATCCACTATTCGGGGACTGAAAAGCAAGCTAAACAAGCTTTATTAGATACCGTTAGTGAAATTAATCCGGGTGTGGGTGTTTATCATGTGCAGTCATACGATGCCTTGATAGAAAAGCCTATATTATTGGTAACTGCGGTCAGCAAGATATTTCTTTTGTGTGGGGTGGTTGCTGCTTTTCTAGCGGCGTCCGGGATATATGCAGTCGCCGCAAACAGTATACAACAGCGTACTCAGGAAATCGGTGTACGTAGAGCCCTTGGGTCGACCGATGGCCGAATCATGGGACTGTTTATGAAACAAGCTAGCTGGCAGTTAATTATTGGTTTAGCGGCAGGCGTTGCTGTTGCACTTTGGTTATTGAGTTTTATGTCTCAAACTATGATTTTTAATAACTGGGGATATTGGTTAGGGATGTTTGGTATGCCTATTGTTATTATCCTGACAGTATTATTTGCAACTTATATTCCGACGCGTAAGGTAGTTCAAATGGAACCGAGCGAAGCGCTGCATCATAATTGAGTTGAGGTAAATTAAAACCATTATGTCGAATACAATTCTTATTGCTGATGATGACGCGAGCGTCATCACAGCTTTAAAAATGTTACTAGAATCACAAGGCTTTGATGTTATTGCTGTAACGACACCACAAGCGTTGCTTGAGCAGGTTGAGCGTAGAGATTTTAGTGCTACGCTTATCGATCTGAATTACCACAGTGATACAACATCGGGTCGAGAGGGTTTGGCTTTAATCGAGCAATTGAAACAATCGAATGAGCTTTTACCTATTATTGTGATGACCGGCTACAGTAGCGTTGCGATAGCTGTCGAGGCAATGAAGTTAGGTGCTTCAGATTTTATACAAAAACCATGGAGCAATGAGCACTTACTGCATATTTTGCACACACAAATCAATGTTCATGACATGAGCGTGAAGAGGTCTAAATTAGCACAAGAAAATGCTTTATTAAAAACCCAAATTCAGGAACCTGCTTATTCTTTTGTTGCACATTCAAATGTTATGCAGTCTCTGTTAGTTCAATTGGAAAAACTAGCACAGAGTGATATGAGCATATTGCTTACGGGTGAAAACGGCACTGGCAAAAGTATGTTTGCGGAATATATCCATCAACATTCCTCACGACAACAAGAAGCTTTTATTGGAGTCAATATGGGGGCTATTTCTGAGACATTATTTGAAAGTGAAATGTTCGGCCATGTCAAAGGCGCTTTTACGGACGCAAAAGAGGGCCGAATAGGGCGGTTTGAATTGGCTGAATCAGGGACTATCTTTCTTGATGAGATTGCTAATATAACCTTGGCTCAACAGGCAAAGTTATTGCGCGTACTAGAGGAAAGGAAATTCGAAAAAGTCGGTAGTAGCAAAACACAGCATGTTGATGTGCGATTAATTTCAGCGACCAATGCTGATATTGAAAGCATGCTGAAAAGTAATGAATTCAGGCAAGATTTGCTGTACCGATTGAACACGGTCACTTTACATATTCCAGCACTAAGGGAAAGGCGAGAAGATATAATGCCTCTCTCGCAGCATTTTTTACAAAGTTTTGCCTTGAAATATCATGTAGAAGCTGGGGAGATAAGCGATGTTGCAGCTGGAGCATTAGAAAACTATTCATGGCCTGGCAACATTCGAGAACTTGGGCACATTATCGAACGAGCGTTATTCTTGCGTAGCGATCATACCATTGAATTGGAAGATTTAGCTTTACCTAACGTTGGGCAAGTAACGAAAGAGGGCGATCATGAGCATTGGGATGAAACACCTTTGGATGTTATCGAAAAAAGGATTATTGAAAGACGGATATCACTTCACAATAATAACCCGCAGAAAACAGCTGACTCTTTGGGATTAAGCCGAAGTGCTTACTATCGACGCCTTGAAAAATATCAATTAATTGAGTCATAGTACTTTTTAAGCCTCTATACCCCAACCAGTTGGAAATGCACGATTCAATGGGAATTCAAATCGGTTTAGGAAAAGCGAATGATTGAAAGTCTAGTGAGCTAAATCTAATTCATGCATGTCCAAGTGGTTTGGGTATAGAGAACTGCATGATAAGGTTATTCCGGTTGGTCCTAGTTAACATCGAGTATTCATGCAAGAGAAACTAAAGAATACAAAAATAGCCTTTGAAGACAGACTAGTGCGCATCACTCTGCTAGGAACTGCTTTGCCTATGCTCGTGAGTGGTGTCTTTATTGTTTCTGCTGATTTATCCATCTACCTAAAAATCTTACTGATTTTTGTTTTAAGCGTTGTTGTTTCATATGCCGCTTTTGCCATTCGCCAACAAGTTATCTTTCAACTCAGAACCTCCACCAATTTGGTTGAAGCGATGACTTCGGGAGATTACGGGTTACGTGCTAACAACAAGCATATTGATGGAGCCTTAAGTGATTTTAATAAGTTACTGAATAAGCTGGCTGAAAAGTTAGCACAGCAGAGTCTTATTACTCGTGAAAAACAAATCCTATTGACCAAGATAACAGACCAAATTGATGTTGCTGTTATCGCTGTTGATCATGGCAATCACCTTACCCTGATGAACCCAGCGGCAGAAAAATTGTTTAAACGCCGTTTTGATGACTTACGTGGATGGCCGATTAAAGCATTGGGCTTACAGGATGCTATTAACCAAGCGCTGGACAAAGTCATTGAGTTTGAAATCAATGAAGATAAACGTAAAGTTTACGTGCGTACTGATACCTATTTTGAGATGGGTGTACAACATCACATTATATTTATTACGGACATCCAACACTTACTGAGGGATGAAGAGCGTCTAGCCTGGCAACGTTTGCTTAGGGTCTTAAGTCATGAGATTAACAATTCGTTGGCGCCTATAGCATCGATAAGTGAAACCTTGTCTAAAGCTCTGGAAGTCGAGAGAGAGCAGAAGGTGTTATCTGAGCTAACGCAGAGAAACCTTACTGAAGGATTATCGGTCATTACCGAACGAGCACATTCTTTAAATCA
>CAZVDU010000024.1:0-35768 GCA_964625615.1 uncultured Pseudoalteromonadaceae bacterium
ACGATGCTGGTTACACGGGACATAAGTTTGATACGGATTTAGGGTTAACCTATGCTCAGGCGCGGTATTATGACCCCATGATTGGTAGATTCTATTCCAATGACCCGGTTGATGTACTTGGTCATATTAATAGAGGAAGCCCAGTACACGGCTTCAATAGATATGCCTATGCAAACAACAATCCTTACCGATATACTGATCCCGATGGTGAGTTTCCTTTATTACAAGTAATTGGTGCGGTTATTGGAGGTATACAAGCTGCTCAGTCGGTTTCAGATTCTGGAGCTTCTTTTTCAGATAAAGCGCTTGCTGTAGCTGCGGGTGTTGGTATCGGCTTTTTTACGGGTGGACGAGCAAGTGCGGCAGTGAAGGCAGTGGCTTCTCAAATAACATCCAAAACAGCTCAAACAGCAGTAAGTGTTACTGCTAGTGCTGTAGTAGGAACCACCGCATCGGTAACAAGTCAAGGATTATCTGATGTGTTAACCGGCCAGGAAGTTACTACGGACAAGATGATGAATAGTGCTATGACAGGCTTTATAAGCGGTGCTGCTGGCGGGGTGCCGGCTAGAGAAGGATTAGCAGTTGCAACAACTATAGTTACTGAAACAATACTTCAAGGAGGGCAAGTATTTGCTGATGAGTCCTCTACAGTTGAAGAGCCAGAAGAACAATAGGTGTGATAAATTGAAAGAATATAGTACTAAAGAGTTTTGTTATGGGATATTGTTAATTTCAGCATCCATTTCTCTATATGCTTTCTTTGTTCATAAATTAGTCTTGGCACCTATTTTAGTTTTGTCGATATGTGTCGTATTTTCCATTTTTATTATTGGTTTACGAGTATGCGTAAGAGAGGGGTTCTTAGTTATTTCTTACGGTAGCAAGCAGTTATCAGAGTTCGATATCCAAGAATGCTCCTTTTACTCAAAATATGGACTCAAGTTTGATCTTGTAACACATCATGGTAGGTGTATTTGGATGCTCAATCTGGTAAGCGATAGGGGCTCATTGATAGAAGAGATATTTGCTTCCCGTATAAAGGATTCTCAGTTGGCACAAATTAATACGACCATATTGATTAAAAAGATTATACTCACAACTGGCATAGTAATATCATTGGCTCTCTGTTTTACTCCTTTAATTCAATATGGCCAGTTACCTGACAGCGAATCTGAATTGCATGAAGTTCATGGAGTTTTATTATCGATTGATTTAGATAAGATCTTGAAACTTAAACTAAGAGGATATGAACCTGACTTATTTGTTTCTCAACAAATGGGGGATTTAGAACGATATCGTGATGAGTTATCACAGCTCTTAGGCAAGAAAGTTTCTTTCTGGATATTGAAAGGTGATAATAAATCCTCGTTAGAAAGCATAAGAGTTTGGTCTATTACGAACGACTTACAATCATTTTTAAGCTTAAATGACGTTGCAGATAATTGGATAGATTGGAAGCGCTGGGGAGTATTGTTACTCGTTGGAGGAATAGGTTTTGCCTATTCAGTAACGCAATATGGCAGGTTGGGGAAGTTTAGAGTCGTTTGACAGTGAACGTCCGGCAAAGCCCATGTATCTTATAACCTAACCGAGTTTTACACTAATAAAGGGGCCGTATTCCTTTCTGTTCCGATAACATGACCACGACAGGCAATCGCCGTTACAGCTACTTAGTCAGACGTTATAAAAGCACTTTGGGGAACAGTTCTGTTGGAATGCTCCCCAAATATTAAGCCACATTCAGGGTCATAGTTTGTGCCTTGTTCAGGGTTTTATCTCTCAAACACCTTTGAGCTTGAGAGAAACCTTGTTGTATATATAGCTAACTAATACCGCGTTTTCTTTCGAGAATCGAGAAAAAGCAAAGGACAGTAAGCTAAATGACAAGATATATAAAATAACCACTGACAGCGTCGTTTTTATAAAGTCAATGAATCTATCTTGGGCGGTTATCTCTAAACTCCAATTTTGTAAGTAGAAGAAGCACAAACCTGCACTCAATAAGCTAGGTGAAACCCCTATAAATAGCCTGAATAACGGTATTTGGCAGTAGTGTTTTATGACCAACAAAAATAACGATAAGGTAAACAATGATATAGCAGATTGTAGGTAAGAGAACTGCGATAAACTACTGTCTCTCATGAGGTAAATTGCGATTACAGTCACGACAAAAGTGAATAAATCGAGGATAAAAATACGCTTCACAATCTCAAAGGCGTTCATTGCCGCGATGATCACACTATTAACTGAAGTGAAGAGTGAGATCACTATCATCGCCTGTATGAGTGGTGTTGTTTCAGTCCATTGTTCACCCAATACGAGTGGAATAGCAAAAGGAGCAACAAGCACAACACCAACAACGATAGGAAACATGATGTTGAACATGGTGTAGATGAGTAAAGTAATAGTTTCGCGGGCTTTTTTGATATCTTTTGTTTCTTGGCTGATGGTCGTTATCATTATGTTAACGACAGGTGCTGCCAGCATATTAAAGGGCATGAGAATGAGGTGTTTCGACATGGTGTATAACCCGGTCTGGATCTCTTCAAAGAATTTTCCAATGACGAAAACATCAAATTTGGCGCGACTGTAACCTACAATGCCTTTATAAAATATCCACTGAGAAAACTGCCACTGCTTTCGCCAGTTCGCAACAGTGAACTTCGGCTTGTAGCTCAATAACATATAACTTAAGCTTGTAGTGACTACCGCAAGTACCAAATCACCAATAATTAATGCCCAATAACTTTGATAGAGAAAGGCGATAGTTACCGTTACCGCGAAAGAGGATAACTTGGCTATAACCGTTAGCAGGGCGATTTTTTTGTATTCTAATGCCCTGGATAATATGAGTAAGCTTGGGCTTTCTAAGCCTTGTATAAAAGGGATAAAGGCAAGTGTGAATAGAACGACAACGAGATCTGGGTTTTCAAAGAACCGTGCAATAGGCGCACTCAAAACAATTAGTAGCAAGCCTAATACAACACGGGTTAGTAACTTTAACGTCCAAGCTGTGTTCATTTCTTCGTCACTGATTTCTTTGCGACTTAAGACGTACTGGTTGATCCCTGTCTCGCTGATAACTTCGAAAAAGCGGAGTACCAGTAATCCTATGGCAACAATGCCGTAGTCACTCGGACTGAGAAAACGAGCCAGAATAATGATACTAACAACACCGATAACCCGCTTAATCCACGTTGCTGCAATAATTAAGAAAGAGCTTTTTACCGCTTTTTGGGTATCAGTCATTAGCGAGGGCTGGTTGCTGGCTGAGTTGTTTTATCTTTGTATCCAGTATGCAAACCAAGGCCAATACAAAATAAAGGAGCTCAAGATAAGCCAAACTCAACAGTGCACCTCCAATAGAGAACACCAGCAATGACAAGAAGCACGCTTGACCAGCAGCGTTTATCCATCGCTGTTCTTCGGGCAACTTGGCCCTCATAATTTTGTGTGATCTCATTACGGATCGATACAGTATGAGGCAAAATAAGAAGATTCCTGGGAAGCCATGGTCACCTAATACCTGGAAGTAAATACTGTGCGCCGCTTTGACCCCCGTATCTATAGGGTGAGGTGTGCTAACTAACCATGAAGTGTCGAACTCAGGCGCATACCGATACCAAACCACGGCGGTTTGTACTGCATTGAATCCACCTCCTGTGATGGGGTTATCTAATGCGATAAGTATACTTTGTTTCCACGCGACAACACGTCCTAAAAATGAACCGTCTTCTTGAGCATTATTAATCGTATCTATTCGATTGAAGTACTTATCCGGGACAAAACTGATGGCTGTCCCCCCAAGAGAGAGGACGACAGCCAGAATGAGAACCTTCCTTTTGGAATGAAGGAAATAGAACCCTCCTATGACCAATAGGCCAATGAATCCACCTCTAGAGTTTGTTCCCATAACTGTCATGATGGACAAAAGGAAAACACCGGTGATGGCAAGTTTAACGTGGCGTTGCTTAAATTGTGTTTGCACAAACAATAAGAAAGGGATAATCATATTGATCCCTAAGGCAAAGTGATTGTTGTCTGTCAGAACACTTCTCGCAGGGCCGAAAATATGGTGTCCACCGCCACTCAATATGTATTTTAAACCTTCTGCAACGCTATAGAAGCCGAGTGATAAGCAAATAGCAATGCACACCAGGGTGAACTGCTCCTTTGTTTTGACGATAAATAAGCAGAAGACAAAAAGTACCATTACTCGAAAGAAAGAGTCAGTTTGGTGGGCGATATCTGATGAGCTATGTATTGCGAATAAGCTTGTGAGGAGCGTCCAGAAAAAGAAAATATAGACTAAGGTTGCTAACCCATGTTTGACAATTTCCTTGCGTTTACTGAACATGACAAAGCTCATGATTGCCATGAGTGCAGATATTAAATTAAACCTAACACTGTTTCCGAATCCGAAAAGAAAATAATTAGGTGTAATAAAACTCGTCCAAATCCATAAACATAAACCGCCTATGGGTTTCCTAAAAGCAACAATCAACATAACCAGGAAGAGGCCAACGACCAGTATATCTCTCACTCGTCTTCCTCTTTGTATAAAGCGACAACGACAATAAGAAGAACCATATCGATAAGCAGTAAGAGTAGTTCCATTGGTTAGCTGACTATGCTCCAGTAGTGTTAAGGGTTGTTGAGTTCTGCTCTTCTTTAAGTACGTCGAGTAGTATATCGTTTAATGTTTGTGCACCGAATTCTCGGCTGTATTTTTGTGTATCTCGTTTATATGTCGAAAGGTTTTCAATAATTGCTTTTAATGTGTCAGAAATTTCGTTTTCAGTAAATGCTTGGAAACACCCTTCCGCTTGCCTAGATTCGGCATGGGTCGCTGAAACTCTGGGACACACGCACACGATAGGGAGGTTCATGCTTAGGTATTCATATAGTTTTCCTGGAACCTGGTTGACAAAAAGAGAGCCTTGGATAACCAGTAATGCACTTGATTGGCGCATTTCACTAAGAGACATTTCATAGGATATCGGTGGCATAAACTTAACGAGATCGCTAATGTCTAATAGCTCGACAAGTTGATCAAATTTATTGCCTTTATAGCCTCTAAAAACGAGTTCAAAATTGTTGCTATCAATATGCTTCTGCTGCTTTAAGCGAGATACTGCACGGAAGATGTTTGTTGGATCGCGTCCTTTTTCATAGATAGCGCCGCTATGCAATAAAGTAAATTTACTGTTAGTGGTTTTGCTCGTGTTTTCTGGTAATGCTTCAGCCTCCTTTTCGGGATCGAATCCGTTGGGTATTACATGGAATTTTGATGAAGCTAACTTAGGGAAAATAGACTGATAAAGCAGAGACGTATGCTGAGTTGTAAAGGTTAACGCTTTGGCATTATGAAACGTAGCAAGCTCCGTTTTTTTCAACACACTAGGAAGCTTAAAGCTTCTGTCGTAATGACCTTGTGCGGGATCTCTAAAGTCGGCAATCCAAGGCGTATTTGTGTCCTGTGATAACTTATTAGCTATCCTGTGGGTTGTAATAACGGGTGATGTAGACCAAATAATTGCCGGTTTATACTTTTCTACCAATTTTTTGCCCAGTGGCACTGCTGTATAGTACCAAGTCCACCAACGATCGGGTGTTTGTAGCCAAGCAACAGATTTGCCTTTTATTGCAAAGTCACGGTGGCTATTAAAAGAAAAAGCTCTATAAACGGGGATGTCGAGTTCGCTATCCGTTTTATCACTAATTGTATTGTGTGCTTTTTCGTTAACGGTAAGAACGACAGGATGCCAACCGAGTTTTTTCAAGTATTTACAAAATTTTAGCGAGCGTTGAACACCTGCACTTGTGCAGGGAGGGAAATCAAGCGCGATCATTAGAATCGTTTTAGATGATGGCTCCATTGCTATTTCCCGATAAAATTAGAGGCTAACCGTGCACAAAACCCGATTTTGGACTTATCCCAAGGCGTAAATCTAGGCATCTGATAAACATCTGAGGCCATTGACACAACACCTTTCTCTGTTGTGACGGCACCTTTAAATCTAAGTGTTTTCAACATGTTGATATGGCGGTCGTCAAAGTCAGTTTTATATTTTCCATTAGGATATGCAAAAAAGTCTATGTCATCTTGGATAATAGACTCTAGAAGAGTCTTACTTTTTGCGATTTCTTCTTGAGAAACCTTGTCGCTTTCTTTGGTCAAAATAGGGTGTGAGTGTGCGTGGCTGCCTATGTTCATCCCTCCCTTTACCATTTCAATGATATTGCCTTCATCAATAAAGGTATGATGATCCAATGTGCTTTTGCACTCATGAGACAAGCGTTCTATATAATCTTGCCTATCTTCTAGGTTTAGGTACTTTACATGGTGAGTAATATCACTAACAGCACTTAGCCGGTTTTCAAAATTGCTCGTATCGAAGTGATCGTTTTTAACCTTAATGCTCGTTTTGTTTGACGGAAGGTTTAGTACCGAGTACTTAATATCTTCGTCCCATAAAGAGCCGGTTTCAATACCTTCTGTGGAGACGAAAAAAGTAGCTGTCAGGCCATATTTTCTGAGTAAAGGGAAGATAACACTATAGCTATCATAGTAGCCGTCATCAATCGTTATACAAGCCGTCCGAGGAGGAAGATTATCTTCCTGAAGATGTTGGTATAGGGACGGCAGCGATATAACGTTGTAATATGTCGATAGCCACTTAAGGTGCTTTTCGAAATCATAAGCCCTCATATGCCCACTATCATAAACGCACTCATGTTCCGATACTCTATGATAATTCAATATAACAGCTTTGTTTTTACTGACATATTCAGAAATTGTACGAATCAAGAAACTTCAACTTATTATTTTTGAATGAATAGTATAAAGGTCGAGCACTTTCATCCATACTCGTCCGAAAATCATCTAACTCTACTACAAATATTGCATGCTGAATATGATGGAAACTCTTCAATAGCCTTAGAATGTTAGTTGTCTCAGTATCTGTACTTTATGCTCACCTGAATAATCCTACACGGTTTAGTATTTTCTTCTCAACACCATCTTTAGCGCCAGATAATCGCCAAAATAAAATAATAAACAAACAATAGCTAATGCCTCCGATCGATACTGCACAGATCAACCTTAAGCCATCGATGTCAAAAAAGGATCCGTATGTGACATAGAATAAATGGACACAGCCTGCCATTAACAATGAACTGGCGAATGGATTTTTCATCGCATAAAGCGTGGTGAGTATGTCTATTTTAGCTATTTTATGGACGATAATGAAAGATAGTGTTGTTGTCAGTAATGTAGCCGCAAACATAGCCTTGGCTGCTGACGATATATCGTCAAAATTTAAGAGTAAAATCAAGAAAAGGATAAACATCACGGTTCGAAATAGGGATATAAGAAAGGTGAATTTTGGCTTACCAATAGCCATATATATGTACCCGATGTTAGTGCCCAGTGAAGCGACAAAACTTGATAAGGCGATATATTTAATCAAGTCTGTTGCCTCTGCCCATTTCTCGCCGAGAACGACATTCGTAAAGTCTTCCGCGACGACAATTAGCCCTGCACTTGCGGGTAGAGCTAATAAAACAATCATCATGGTCGTTTCCGTAAACAAATTATTGAGACGACTGTTGTCATTTTTGGCCTTTGAATAAGCAGGAAAAGACGCTTTATTGATAGGAGCAGCTATCTCATGTAACGGCAAGGATGCTATTTCGTTACTGATCGAATAGAAGCCGGCAGCCTTTGTTGAAATGAACTTTCCAACAATCATGTTCAGGCTATTATTGTTAATGTAAAACAATAAGCTATTGAGCATAAGCCATTTAGAGTAGCCGAATAAGTTACCAATTCCCTTTAGTGAAAAGCTTGGACGATAAGGCTTCATTATGTAGCCGAGAATTAACATTGATAGGTTGTTGAAGAGCATTCCAATAATGAGTGCGATATAGGATTTCATAATGAACGCGGCTGTTAAGGTGATCACGACACTAAGCGCTTTGGGGACTAGCTGGAAGATTAGTTCGTTCTTAAAATTCATATGCTTTTGAAAATCAACGGTTCTTACATTAATAGCACCTTTAATAATGAACATTAAGGAAATCGACTGAAGCACCCCTTGGAGCGCGGGTTCACTATAGTAGTAAGCAATAAAAGGAGATGAAAGAAAGAGTAAAGTACAAGCACTAAGGCCGAATAAAAAGTTTGCTGTGAAGACGGTGTTGTAATCTGAGTTATCAACATCATCCTTTTGAATTAAGGCATTGTTGAATCCAAATAAGCCAAATACCTCTACCAATGAATAAACCGACATCGCTATCGCGACTAAACCAAAATCTTCGGGTGATAACAAACGGACCAAGGTCAAGGAACTGATTATGCCAAGGAATTTGACGCCAAGCCTGGTCATAAGCATCAGTCCTGCAGCTTTATGAACACTGTCCTGTGTGCTGGTTGTTTGCGTCATTTTAGCATTTGTCTCAAAAGGGTTTTACAGGTTTAAAGAACTAAAACTTGTTTGGTAACAAAAAATAGCGAGAGAACATAAAGTACTTAATAAGGCCTGAGACTGAAAGTAAAGAACGCAAATGATACTTGAAAGCACGGGTATAATTCTGTTCTTTTAGTGCTTGTACCGCTATATGGTGCGAAGTGTCGATCCGCTTTTTATGCAGGTTACTTTTAATTTTCTGCGGTAATTCCAATAACAACAACTTTTCTATGCAATCATATTGTCCTATAAGATAGCCTAAACCAGATGACAGGGAGTTTTCTGAAAAGTGTATGCGATAGGTCTTCTCGTTGGTAAAGCCAATCTTCTTATCACAGGAAGCTTTGTAGGCGAAGTATGTCCACTCGGCGTAAGGGGCATTATCGGCAAAAAAGTCTGGCAAAAAACTACTCGTTCGATAGAGGCCGGCACAACTCGCCAGCCAATTTCCATTCTGCCTTTGCAAAGAGCCTAAAAGAGATGAAGAGCATTGCGTTAAGTCCTTTTGTGTTTCATGTTCTGCATCGGCAGTGAGTCTGAATCCATTACCAACCACTAAATCGAGATGATTATCTGTCTCGAAAAGGCTCATTCGTTTATCAATTGAACCTGATAACAATTCATCGTCATCATCAAGGAAGGCAAAAAAAGCGGTTTTTACTAATTTTCTTGATTCATAGAGAGCACGAGGGAAACCACCTATTTCACTATAAAAGTAATCAATATCATCTTGACTTTTAAGCCATTCACAGACGCTCTCAGAACAACGTTTTCCATTAACATAAAGAAGGATGGATACAGGAGACAAAGAAGCATTCCTGATAGACGTAACAGCACGTTTTATCCCTTCTTTACGTCTCTCTTCAGCAGTCGTTGGAATAATAACAGTAACTGTTGGGGGGGATTCCATAGTTTTTATAAAACGCTTAGCGGCTGCATCAATTGACAATTTTAAGGCTAAAAATCAAACGCATCAAGCAACTTAAGTAGGTCTTTAGTCGTAATAGATGCTTTCTGTGATTTGGTTGTCATTTTATTGTTCGAGCAAGTTGTCTGTGATATCGACTAAAAATCACTTTCGTATATTGTTCCCGACTCAAAATTTCGCATCATGGCTTTTACGTTATCAATTTGTTGTTGATTGAGGCTCTTTTTCCAGCTGTATGCTGATGTGAGAGGGTTCTTCTTGGTTGCATAATAAGCACTATCATGGCCAGATGTTGATTCTTCAATGAACGCTTTTGTTGAAGTATCAAGTTCTAACTCGGCTTGTTCGAATACAGAGCTGATGACTTTCAAAGGGTCGTGGCAGGCTTTTTCATAGACTAAAACAGACCCTTGCCGTGCATTAACTTGTTCCATGGCGAAGTCATTAATGAGGCCCCACCGAATTGTTAATCGTTCTTCGGGCTTCATTTGTTTTATTTCTTCGAGTGTCCATTGAGCGTTTTGGGTCTGTTCCAATAGCTTGCTAAAGTGAGCCCAGTCTTCTTCTGTCTTTACTGAGCCATCGAATTTACCAGATTGCTCACCTTTAAACGTTGAAGCGATGTTTCCGCATGGATGACGGATAATTTGTATTGGAAATGCGCCAGTCACTTCAGAAAAGACACCTATACGACCTAATGATTCGATGGACTTCCATACTATTGTTGGTGGCGCACTTTTCTTATGGCTTCTGATAGGTTGAAAGTTTGTTTTTATATTGGCACGCGCTAATGCTTTGATAGCATAGGAAGACAGTTGGAAAAGCTGCCATTGAGCTGTATTCATATAGCTTTTCGTAAAGAATGGCCGAGACGCGATAACCTTTTCGTTTTTACACTTTAACCATTGTGAGATCTGTTGGGGTAAGTCGTACGAGCTATTTTCCAGTGCTTCTTGTGACAAAAGCATCGGAATATTATGATTAGCTTCAACGCTGTCTGGCTCATGTAAGTAGAAAGTGTTCCTATGGCTGTCGAACATTTTCCCCACCCAGGTCGTGCCTGAACGAGGCATTCCGAACAACAGGATCATTTTTCCAAATTTCATGTTAACTCTCACTTCATAAGGCAGAATGGTAATTGAATCTTTCCGTTGCCTACTAACATTGGTATTAGATAGAACTATTAATAACTAATCAACTGTAAATCAACCTGTTACCAAAGAAAAACAACACCACTTGGCTAACCTGAAAGATTGATGAAACAGGGATTATTGTAGTGCTCTATATTGCTCAAAAATATGTTTTAGCGCTTCAGCAATTAATAGATAACACTTATCAAAGGGCTGTTGCTTATCACTGTTTGGTGTACGAATCTCGTGGTAACTTCCAAGCCCTTTAGGAATAAAATGCGACAGGTCAAATGTCTGTACTCTATTGTTATCTACTATCTGTTTTATCTCTTCATTGAAAGTAAAAAAGATATTGTAATCGTTTTTAAGAGATGATTCTGAAAGGTTTTCGGCATTATGCTGAGATAGATCTATACCCAACTTTTTAGCAGCATTTAAGCAAGCTATGTCTTTACGTGGCGATGCATTGATGCCCGAAGAAGATACCGCCCAATCAATACCGACTTCTTTGCAAAGTACATCAAGGTAGTGCTGTGCAAAAGGGCTAAGTACGTTGTTGTCAGCACATACAAAACAAATATTTACTGCATTATCGAGACAATAAAGTTGCGTCAATAATCGATTCATCTCTTTTTGGTGATTAACGTGTGATCTTTCTTGTGTCATAAACAGTGTCGTTTATCATTCATTAGGTGCAGGTAAAATACTGAATAGGGTGTCTATCCCTAAACATCGGGTATCTCGGCGCCATAAAAGCTGCTGTTTGTAGAGATCAACACACACAACCTGTGAGGGAGATAGTTTTCTCCCAATATGTCGTTTTGAAGCCCTCAGTTTAGACATACCAACTAATACCCTTCCAGGTGATATAGGTAATATGCCGCGACACCAACAGTTAATGTCAGGCGTCAGACCATTCAAATCAATGAACATTGTTTGCTTCAATGTCTCTGTATCAAAGGCAATGATCTTGCCATCGACAGTCGTGAAGTAAATATGTTTATCAAAAACAACGCCGTCGTGAATCAATCCATAGCCAATATCAATACGTTGTTCAGCATCTTCGACACAAACTGCATCCATTAAGTCACAACGAGTGACCCATATCTTATTGTTCAATATAAAACAGAAATTGGGGTGAGCTAAATGGGGTTTAGTTGACTTTACTTGGCGGTAATCAATCGTCTGGTCGATGACCACTGGTACATGATGAGTGGCACTGTAATGTTTCACCGTTTCCTGATCGGGGTTGAATGCTGTAATACAGTTATTGCCTGTATTTGCTACCAATAATTGCCCATTGTGTTGAATAACATGGTGAATATCATTGAAGGAGTTATGGCTATGACTGTTTGTGACTTTAAAGGTTTGTAGGTCGCACTCTAATAATTCTGTCTCGGTTGGGATCCATAACGTATTGTCGTAAATAGAACCTGCTTTGAAAGTGACATTTGTTTCAGGGTGTTGAATACCTGCAACAGGTTGGTAATCGATAGATGTTTGTAGGGTTAACTCTTCGTTATTAGGATCGTAGAGGCAACTGACAGCCCTTGCCTTATTGTATTGTGGACTGTGTCCTGGCTCATTCTGACAGCCACCTGTTAGTATAAATTTGATGACTTCAGAGCGATTTTCTGCTGATTCGTGAGTGAGGTAGCGTTGTTTGATTTTACGTAATGTGTTCTCAATCTTAAAAGTGAGGTTAGGGCGCTGGATATTCATGAAGTAAAGTGGAACTGAATGAGATGCTAGAGAACGTTTATATTGTGAATCTCCACCCATAAAATCATAAGTATCAAAATGGCGGTCGTTGTAATAGTTGATTGCTAAATGATGTGCAACAAGCCCAGGTTTAAGTTTTTTATCGGAGTCATCGTATCGATTGGCACTGAGATAAAACTTAACTTCTTTATCTTGGATGATGTTAAATAGATAAGCGATTACGTAATCACCGGCTTGAATTTTGAGGATATCCACTAAACCATCAGGTACGCTTTGCGTAATGAAGCGTTTGTGGAAATTAACGAAATCCAGATTATTAAACCCACTCCCGTTTTTATGGCCTTGCCATCGCTCTTTATGTAAAGGGCCTGCTTCATCAAACCATGTTAGGGCTTGTTCAACCGTTTCTGCCCTCGTTATTATCACTTTTCCTTTCTTTTCGTAACGGCGTAAACTTCGATTGATCTGGTATCGCGTGTTACTTGAACGTGTCGATAAATAGCTTTTTTCCGATTCTCTTATGGATTTAAGGTCAGCTTGATAAGAGACGTTTTCCCAGACTTTTAGTGGCATGAAACCGAGTAACTTAAAAGGTGTGAACACCTCTGCTTCAGAAGCGCCAATAGCTAGTTCATCCCATTGCATATTATTTACGAGGTAGTCGGCAATAGCATACCGAATAGCGTTTCTTGACTGCTCCTGAATCAGAAAGTCGTTATACTCAATCCAAGTTTGATCATGGTTGAGCCTTCCTGTTCTATGCAAGTATAGCCGCCGAGAAGGTATTACTGTTCTTCGGGTAATCCTATTTTCAACAAAAACCCCTAACCCAACAATATTTTCTTGGTCCTTTGCAATAATAACCTGATAAGAGAATGGCAGCGTCTGTATCCATGTACCAACCCATGCCCATGACAAAAAGATATTGGCACGGCATTTTGGATAGAGCCTTTCCCATACTTCTTCTAGGTCAGCCAAGGGTAGGTTTTCGATATGGGTAACGGAAATCTTACTCATAAACTAGTGGGTTCTATTGGGGGTTTTCTCACTGAGGGCATTTGTCGTATGTATCTTGATTGTGTAAAACATGTTTGAATAAACCTGTAGCCTAGGCAAAAGGAAATGCCTAGGCTACAGGTTGAAATCTCGATTACATTGCTTGCGCTTGAATTAAATGTTCCCTAATTTCTGCACTGTTGGGATCTATCTCAGCCGCTTTCTCAAGTAACCTTAACGCTTCGCTTTTTTCTTTCAACGCTATTTTTATAATGCCCGCTGTGTCTAACATACCTGCAGAGTCGCCTAAGATAGCTAAGCCTCTGGCTGCATATTTATCAGCTTCTTCGTATTGCTTTTCATTGTAGAGTAGCCAAGCTAAGTTGTTCAAAGCGATAGCATTATCTTTGCTAGATAAGACCTCTAAGTAGATTTCCTTCGCTTTGTCGGGTTGTTGCATAAGGTAAATATTGGCTAGAAGTAGCGCAGAAGGAATATCATTTTTATGAGTGTTGACATGACCCTCTAAGAAATTCATTCCTTCTTCTCGCTTTCCTGATAGCTGATAAGCGATAAATAGGTCTGTTGAAAAGTCATTATTAGGGATTGCTGAATACCCTTTCTGCAGCATGGTGAATGCATTTTCAATGTCTTTTCTTTTGAGAAGAATGCGCCCCTTCAAACCTTGAGCTAAATCGGTATCAGCAATTTGGCTAGGTAAGCTCTCCAATTGGCGTTCTGCTGTGGTGTGTCTTTCGTTTTTAATCAGCAGCGATATATAAACAAGGCTTAGATTGCCGTCATCTGGAAAACGTTGTATTGCTGTTTCTGCACTCTCAAGTGCTGCAAGGTAATCTTGTCTAGATTCTTCAAACGTGATTTCTCTTAGCCATGCATCTATATTTTCCGGTTGCGTTGATGTCCAATCTTTAAACGTATTACTCATACCTCTAAGATCATCGAGTTGATAATAACTACTAATCAATACCTCCCAAAATTTACTTGGTGTGCTTGCATTCTTTTCCTGAACTTCCGATAAATTGGAAACAGCATCTTCGAATCTATTTTCTTGGAAGAGTGCGAGACTCAGTAAAAGGCGGTTATCGATAACATCTTCAGATTCAACGCCTTTCGTAAGAGGCTCAATAAGTGATTCATTGGAAGGGTTGTTATTGTACAAAAATGACAAGGCAGGTGTGTATCCCGGACGAGATGATAATATTTCATCTAAGAGTGCAAACGCAGCTGACTGATTACCTGCTGCATATTCTGAATCTACGAAGTTCATTTGTGTTGTCGTATTTTTAGGTTCTAATTCCAATGCTTGAGTAAATGATGCTTTAGCTGATGTAAAATCCTTCATCTTGGTATAGATAACACCGGCAATGTTAAGCCCTAGGACCTTATTGTCTGATTTGGAGATGATATCGTTGGCGACATTAAGAGCTTCCTGATAACTCTCATTCTTAATGTGCGCCGCTGCTAATGCTAATTGCGCTGTTGGAAGATCAGGGTTTAGTTCAAGTGCTTTCTCCAGTTGTTGGATACCGCCTAAATCATTAACGGATAGCCTAAGAAGCCCTTCATTTGTTAAATCATAAACATTGCTGGATGCTATTTCCTTGAGCTTATCGAGGCCTTTTTGAACGCCTCTACTGTCACCTTCCCTTAGGCGAGCATAACTAGCTGCTGCATAGAACTTAGCATCGTCCTCTGAAATACTTTCCAAGCCTTCTAATGTCTGTTGTGCTTCCTCTGAGTAACCCAACGTTAATTCCAGAACGGATATTAACCGTTGAGCGGGGTGTGATGCATCAAGAGTGTCTTTTAGTGCGCTTAGGTAATCATAAGATTGTTCAAAATTCTCCAATTGGTAATGGCTTAAACCAGCAAGAAGTTTGTTGTCATTGCTTGAGATACCGTTCTGAATGGCCGTTCTCAAAAATTGTTGAGCAGCTTCATAGTTTGCTTCATTGTATGCAACGTACCCCTTAATTTGATTAAGTAAAGGGTTGTTTGGCGCTATCTTAATAAGTTTATCAGCAAGTGTATCAGCTTCTTCAAAATTAGCGTTTTTTACTAAAGCTGACGCAAGTAATAAGTTTACATAAGGGTCTTCAGGATATGCTTCATTGACTTTTCTAAAAGCGGTTACCGCGTCCTCAAAGTTGTTGATAGCTAGGCTTATTTGACCTTTCAAAAGTAAAGCTTCTGTAAATGATGGTTGTGTTTCAATAACATTATTTACTGTATCTAGAGCTTCTCGGATATCTCGTTTGTCTGTTAATAAATATGCCTCAGCAATTAAGCTATATTTAGATTCTGAAGATAAAGATTTTGCATCTCTAACGGCTTTTGCTGCCTGCTCTGGCTTTTCGGCATCAAGATAGCCAATTGCTTGATACATGAAAAGGCCACTTTGGGTTTCTGAATCATCACTTGCTTGTGACTGTGAGAAATCTAAAAGCTCGTAGAATTTATTTTGCATTCGGAACGACTTCGCTATCTTGATAACGATATCATTTCCTTGATACCCAAGCTCAAGTGCTTTGAGTAACTCTTTCTCAGCAGCGCCGAGTATCCCCATATTGAGATAAATATCGCCTAATAGGTATCTTGCCTCCGCTGACTCGGCATTTTCTTGGATAACATTTTTAAGAATAATAACGGCGTCACTGAACTCTTCACTTTCGATTTTAGTTTTGGCTGACGCTATATTGTCTTCTAAGCTTTGTCTTGAACAACTTGTCAATGAAATGAGTAAAAACAAACCGAAGATATAGAAAACTTTCATCTCAGTAATCACCTTATGCAGTCTAGGCTCTATGCCTTTTTATTGTTTGAAATGTAGCCCACACAGTATGACCTTATCTCTAGTCTTTTTATAGGGATAAGTGATATATCTTGCGTATTTTTATCGGTTTATAGGGGCGTTGTGCAGACATTTTGTTTAAGTAACAAAAAAGCCGATAGTGATTAACTATCGGCTCTAGGAACATTGCTTTATAAATTCACTCTATAGTAAGTGCCTTTATCTAAGCCGTTATTAACGGTTACGACGTCTAACGCCAGCCATACCTAAAAGCGCTAAGCCCATGATAGCTAGACCAGAAGGCTCTGGAACTCTTGAGATATCAACAGAACCAAAAGCTGCATTACGTTGGAATGCGTCAGCATTTGTTGTATTTAAATCTTGTACAGCTTGTGGAAGCGTATTCAATGCAACAGGGTTGTTGTTTGGATCATCATCAAGATTTGTTAAGTTAGTTTGACCTAAGAAATCAATAGTCTGACCAAGTGCTAATAAATCTGCAAAGTCGTTACCGAATGCATCGAAGAATACACCAGTTTGTACGCTACTTACTTCAGCGAAAAGACTAACTGCCTGTTCGTTATTTGTAGGTGCTGTACCGAAAGAGCCAGTCAAGTTTAATGTGATGATGTCATCAAAAACTTGTAAACCACCGCCAAGAGCTGTTCTTGTTAAATCGATGCTTACTGTACCAGCGTTGAATGCTCCAACAAAGTTAGGATCGTTACCAGGAAGTACATCTGGAACTACAATTGCAACACCAGAGAATACCCAATCAATATCCAATTGCCATGTTGCACCGAAAGCTTCAGAATCTAAGAAAAGAAGCGGTTGTAATGCAGAAATCTGTAAATCATTAACAGTATCTACAACAGTATCACCTGTTTGGATACCTGCAGTACCATTAGTATCTAAATATGTTGAAGTAGGAGATACAGCGTTAGTGATGAAATTCTGAATTAAATCAGTTTGTGTATCACCATCACCGTCGATATCGGTGATACCGAAATTCGCTAAATCAATAAAGAAAGGGTTTGCAGATGCAGCTGTTGCACCAACAGTTAAAAGCAAAGTAGTTGCTAGTTTAGTAAATGTTTTCATCATTATCTCCAGAGAGTAAATCGTTAAGCAAGTTCGCAGAAGATAATGCACTCACCGTGCCAACTTTTTAATCATTTGATTTTAATAGCTTTTTTGTGTTTTTGGTTTTTCTTGTATTAGTTAATGTAAAAAAATCCGACAGTTGGTAGAAGGCAATTAGAGGACAATTTTTTTGGCGATATTAAACTTAATCCGTTGTACTAATCCCCTATTACCAAAAGGAAGCCACGTTTTTTTCAACTTACTTCGGTAGGCGTCAAAGTGCAGTCCTCTTGGTGCTGTGATGGTATGCCCTCGTTTTAGCAGTACTTTTAAAACACAAGTACCTGCTAAACCTGAGCATAACTTAACTGACATTGCCATGGATGGTCCCTTTTTGGCTTTAAAGTCAGCAGTAGATTCATCCACAAGATACGGGCGTTGTACCATACTGGGCGATAATCCAATTAAGAATTTAATATATTGTTCTTCTTCAGACTTTGCATCTTCAAATCTAAAATACTCTTCATAGGTCATTTGTCCGGGCATAAAACACAAGAAGGCCGTTCCCAAGCCTAAAGGTGCGGCAGTTAGCACAGGGATTTCTTTTTCAAAACATTTCTTGAATACGAGCTTGCGGGCTTCGAGAGCAAAGAAATCTAAGCTATCTACATAGATGTCTACATCTTTAAGAAACTCGTCGACATTGTTTTCAAAGACGCCTTCTGGGAAAGAGTTAATGTCCAGCTCTGGATTGATATCTTTCGCTATACGCTCCATAACTTCGCACTTTGGCTGGTCTATCGTTGACATAAACGCACCAGCCTGTCGATTAAAGTTATGTACTTCGAACTCATCAAAGTCAGAAATATTAAACTTACCTATTCCTAATCTTGCGAGCGTGACGAGATGTTCACTACCAACACCACCACATCCAGCAATTGCTACTCGCTTTCCTTTGAGCTGCAATTGCTCTTCTTTGGTTACCCAACCGATGTTCCTTGAAAAGGCTTTTTCGTAATCGAACATCTGTTTGCTCCTTAAAGTAGCGGTGAGTTGAGGTTTTAGCTGAATAGTCCCTTTGTATCGACCACAACCTTCTTATTAACAGCATCATGAGAAATCAATTTAAATGAACTGTGATCAACGAGGATCAGAAGTACATTACATCTCTCAATGGCTTCATCCAGAGAACAAAGGTTCACGCCTGTATTTTCAAGTTTAGCAGGTAAAGCTTCGATGTTTGGTTCTACAGCCAATATTTCACCTATATCAAGTTCTGCAAGTTTAGCTGTGATATCAAGTGCTGGGCTTTCACGTAAGTCATCAATATCGGGTTTAAACGCCAAACCTAGGCAAGCGATAACTGGGCGCTTAAACTCATCGGCTGCTGTTTTAACTTGATCAATAACATATCCTGGCTTGTCATCATTAATTTCACGAGCAGTTCTGATAATACGTGCAGATTTAGGAGCTGAGTCGACAATGAACCATGGATCAACAGCAATACAGTGTCCACCAACACCTGGCCCTGGTGTTAGGATGTTCACGCGAGGGTGTCTATTAGAAAGTTGAATGAGTTCCCAGACATTAATCTTCAGTTGATCACAGATAACGGAAAGTTCATTAGCAAAAGCGATGTTGACATCCCTAAAGGAGTTTTCAGTCAACTTAGCCATTTCTGCTGTACGAGCATTAGTTTTAATGCATTCGCCACGCACGAATGTTTTGTACAATTTCGTAGCAAGCTCACTACAGTTTGGCGTCATGCCACCAATAATCCTGTCGTTTGATACCAATTCTTCTAGAACGCGACCTGGAAGAACTCTTTCGGGACAGTGGGCAACAGCAATGTCAGCAACACTGGTTGCGCTATTCGGGAAAGAAAGATCTGGGCGTTCCTTAGCTAACCAGTGGGATAACTTCTCTGTAGCACCAACCGGTGATGTTGATTCAAGAATAACCAAATTGCCTTTTTCTAGCACAGGAGCAATGGCTTTTGCCGCTTTCTCTATATAGCTAAGATCCGGTTGTTTACCTTCTTTAAAAGGGGTAGGAACGGCTATCATAAAAGCGTCAGCAGGTTCAGGCGTCAGAGAAGCACGAAGTTTACCCAAGGTTACAGCAGCTTGTACAACCATATCTAAATCTGGCTCTACAATATGAATTTCACCACGATTGACGGTATTTACCGCTTTCTCAGAAACATCAATACCGATAACTTCTATTCCTCTTGATGCTATAACAGCAGCGGTCGGTAAACCTATATAACCTAATCCAATAACAGATACTTTTTTAAAGTCCATGATTAATTATTCTCAACGTTGTAAATTGCTTGACTAATTCTTTTACATGCCTGTCCGTCACCATAAGGATTGTGAGCGAAAGACATCGTATTATAGGTTTCTTGATTGGTAAGTAACTCGCTTGCCGTGTCTACTATGGTATTGTAATCAGTACCAACCAGCTTAACGGTTCCTGCCGCAACCGCCTCTGGCCTTTCAGTAGTATCACGCATAACTAGAACGGGCTTACCAAGTGATGGCGCTTCTTCTTGTACACCACCTGAGTCAGTCAAAATGATGTAGGCAGACTTCATCAGGTAGATGAACGGAAGGTAGTCTTGTGGTGGTATTAAAAATACGTTGTCGATGTCGCTTAAAAGCCTGTTAACAGGTTCTTGAACTTGTGGATTAAGGTGCACTGGATAGACGATTTGTACATCATTATTCTCACTTAATGTGCGTAGTGCCTTACAGATGTTTTCGAACCCATCGCCAAAGCTTTCGCGCCTGTGTCCAGTTACCAATATAAGTTTCTTGGTCTCGTCAATAAAGGGGAATTGCTCGCTTAAACTTTGATGCAAAGAACGGTCATCATTAATACGTTTGTCTACCATAAGAAGCGCGTCTATAACAGTATTACCCGTCACTTCTATCGTGCTTTCGTCAACGCCTTCATTTAATAGATTCTGCTGCGACTTCTCAGTAGGAGCGAAATGTAGCGAAGTTAGCGCACCTGTAACTTTCCTATTCACCTCTTCAGGCCATGGGCTATAAATATCACCGGTTCTCAATCCTGCTTCGACATGTCCGACAGGCACTTTTTGATAAAATGCTGATAACGACGCAGCCATAGTAGTGGTGGTGTCGCCATGCACTAGAACCAAATCTGGTTTAGCTTGATTTATGACATCTCGTAAACCGAGTAATGCTCCTGAGGTTACGTCATACAAATCCTGGCCAGGCTTCATAAGATTCAGATCAAAGTCAGGCTTTAAATCAAACAAGTCCAGCACCTGATCTAGCATTTCTCTGTGTTGCCCGGTAACACAGACTTGAGTGTTAAAGTTCGGGTTGTTACCTAACTCAATGGCTAGTGGGGCCATTTTAATGGCCTCTGGGCGGGTTCCAAAAACTAATAGAATATTTTTCAAGCCTAGTGTCCTAAATATCTAAAATTACACAGCTCTCAAGTCATCGCCAAGTTTGCGCGGTAACCAAAGCTCTAACTATATGGGAAATTTGTGTTATTTAATTGCTTAACTGTTCAACAATTTCAGAGATTATAACTAACTGTCAATGTTTTTCGAGTGATTCAGTGCTTTGCGGATGTTTGTCAGCATAAGTTTAAAGCCAGGTGATAAGCTCTTCATGAGTAACGAGGGATTAATATAGTATGGCGCTCTTTGTCCGTGGTAATCCACTGTTGGGCCAATTTGTTCGAACTTAATGCCAACAAAGCTCATGCTTCGAGCTAAACGAGGTTCCATCATCACAAAAGTATGTTTGATACCGTTTTCGATCACCGCAGAGGCTGCTGATAGATACAATCCTATCGCTATAAAAGGGAAACACCTCAACTCCTCATCAGAAAAAACTTGTCTGTTGACTGCGTTTGTCATTGTGTCTTTGAGCTGATCGCTGTTGTTTTTACTTATGCCACCAGTTGCAGCACCCTTAAATTTATCACTTTGACGACGCCTGAACTCTGCAGGAACGGCTAGCCTAGAAATCTCACAGATTTCATGAGGCATGAAATCATTTGGGTTGATTTTTCCTGCTGTAATGGAATCCAAACAAAACTTTTGTATGGGGATTTGCTCGTTAGCTTCTTGTGGTGTCACAATCCTTACTGTACCTGCATAGTTAGAGGTAGGTATGTGTTGAATTAGGCAAATAATGGAATGATCGTCAAAATCATCTTTTTCTATTCTATCGGGATTAGGTGGTTCGAAAGACAGTTCTTCACAATATACACCATGCCTGATGTTGTAGCTGGTGGTTATCAAATCGGTATTATCAGCTAACGTGGGTTTTAAATAGGATGAAAAATGGCTGGCAACAGATTTTACTTCTCGATTGGCCGCGTAGTTCATAGCCTTTTTAACTATTGGGCCTATCACTGGCTTGTCCGCTAATTTTCTTAACTTTTTCATGGACTACCTTTTAAACGCGTATTGGCGATGAAGTTTATTGTTATAAGGTCATTCAATCTACCTCATGTATATCCTTAGTATAAAACGAAAAAAAGACAAACGTATGTTATTTTAGTAGTAAATTTAACACCGCTCTAATTTTACTGAAAATACTGGTCCATTGTCTGCCCTACAAGTCCTAAGTATTCATGGATAGCTCTTTCGCTACGGTACAAGTTTGTTGCAGAGGGTTTTCCTGCAATAAAGCCTTCAAGGGGGATGCTCAAATATTCAACAGGGATTTGGATAACATTGATATTGTGTTGTTCAAAATACCTCGTTGCTCTTATTTGATGACTTGCTGAAGTAATTAAAGCAACCGTTTTTCCTGCGAGGGAAGAGGAAAGCGCTTTTGCTTCAGATGCTGTATTAAACCCCTCTTCGACTAAGTGAATATCATTGCTAGGTATGTCAAATGTTGTAAGGAAATCCCGATTAAAGCTTGCGTGGGTTTTGTCACTGCGCTTTTTTATCCCGCCTGATAGGTATATAGGCAAGGGCTTTTGTTGATACATCAATACGGCTTGTATATTACGTTTTACTGAACAGTCATGCCAGCGGCTTAAAAAAGGCAGCTCCGTGACATCGTAAAAGCTGCAAGCAAGGACCACTATAGCATCAGCTTGCTGCCATTTTTTATCGTCGTAATCTATGGGGGGGTAGCGATGCTCCAAGCTTTGTATCAGTAAAGAGCTAGGGTAGGGCAGAGAGCATAGCATTAGCCAGCATGCTGCCACAGCGCCTATTAAGCCGGGCAGTTTTCGCTTTGATTTAAGTGTTTTTGGGATTAGCCAACATGCCAAGATTATTAAGGGGACATGCACTATTGGAGATGCCAACGTGTTAGCTAAGTAACTTAGTGTGCTTTGAGGCAATTCTAGGCCTATATTTCGATAATACGGTTTTTGTGCGCTATTATGCGTTAATCATTTAAAATTGAAAGTTAGAGTCGAGCATATATGCAACCCAAGGTCTCATTTGTTCTGAAGTTGTTCATTTTAGTCGTCGCCATGTTGAATATCTTGGGCGTGAAAACTCTCTCTAAAGTTTACGCAGCTGAGCTTGTAGAAACGCTTAAACAGGTCAAGCCGGCTGTTGTCGGTGTTGGTATTAACGCTGCGTTGTCTAGGCCTCCTAATCAGCTACGAGGCACAGGTTTCCTGATTGGTAGTGGCGAGTATGCAGTAACTAACTATCATGTCGTGGAATCCGTTCTTGATGTCAATACGTCGGAGAGGCGTGTGGTTTTTATTGGTGAAGGAGAGGAACCAGAAGTCGTCGGTGTAGAAGTGGTTGCATTTGATGCGATACATGATTTGGCAGTATTAAAATTGGAGCGGATGCCTAAAGCGCCTTTTAAGGCATTGACTCTTGCCGATGAGAACTGGATTAGCGATGGAACTGATATTGCGTTTACTGGATTTCCCATCGGGGCAGTTTTAGGGCTTTACCCTGTAACGCATAGAGGGATTATTTCTGCGAGATCGCCCGTTGCAATTCCAGCAGCCAATAGTGGTCAGTTATCTTTGGCGCTATTAAAACGTTTAAAGGATCCATTTTTTACTTATCAATTGGATGCAACGGCTTATCCTGGTAACAGCGGCAGTGCTGTTTACGTGCAGAGCTCTGGCGAAGTCGTCGCGGTGGTAAATAAGGTATTAGTTAGAAGAACAAAGGAAGCTGCACTTACCGATCCCAGTGGTATTACTTATGCGATTCCAGTAAAGTATTTACATGATTTATTAGCGCGCTCGAATATTGACATTTAGTTTGTCAGGATTTTTTACAGTTGTGAAATAACGAATGCTTAAAGCCTATAAAAACAAAGAGTTATATGTTGGTATGGTTTTTGCTTTTCTAAGTGTGTGTAATGACACGAGCAATAGAATAGGTTTGTAGTGATGAATAACCCAAAATCTGAAAATGTAGAAATTGTCAAAACAGAAGGGCGTAGGCGCTTTTTAAAACGCTCAGCGACTGGTGTGGTCTTGGCATCTCTTCCTGCTGCCTCTGCGTGGGGAACAGGGACTTCTTGTTCAGTGTCTGGTAATTTATCAACGCACGGCTCTTCAACAGCTTGTGATACACCAAATGTCAATTTTGCTGGTCGTTCAGGCGGTTTCTGGAAGAGCTTGAGATCTGGTCAAGTTAGGTCTGCATTCTATAGTATCAACAGTAAAAATGCCGCAAGAAACATCGCCATCCCTCATATAAGGAAGACTATTAAAAATGCGGGTCTTGAATATGCGTTGCAAGGCGGTGGGATCGAGAAACAGCTAGCATCAGCCTACCTTAATGCTTTCTATGGTTTTTATACACTGCCAGCAGGAATGAGTGCACAAGCTTACACAGATAATTTAAGACAGCAGATGAACAATGGCACTTATTCAACAGACGATTTAATTCGTGCTATTGAGGCAACACATGTCGACGGCGTGTCTAATTATTCGTTCCCTCGCTATTAATAAGTTAATTGATTGAATTCAATCTATGCTTTATCTGATGAATATTGTTTTTACAATCCATCAGATAAAGTAGGCGTCGTGCTTTTCTCTGTTTATTCTAATAATTTGTATCACCTACCAGAAATTCCAGCGCAGTATTTTTATGAGTTGTCTCAAAGTGGTATAACTCTTGAGAAGTTCACTAATTTATGCAGTAACACTGTTGCCGATGTTAACGAGGCATTTAAAGACATGATTAATAAAGGTATATTAGTCCTCGTCAAATAACTACCTACCAATGAAATCATGCGATATATAGATACAGGGTTTGTTAGCTTCAGAGTTCGGTCCGCGCCTTCTCATGTATTGTCGAATATCGATATGTTATATCCAACGGAAGACGCTGAGTTTGCTGATTTCAACGTAGAACTTAGGCAACAAGCTTTACTTCGCCGGTTCATCAAACCTCAGATTAACTTTTATCATGGCAGTCAAACGGCATTTAGGCCACTACCACTTAGTCAAGCTTATCCCTTTTTGGAATGGGGGATGAATTGGTGTGTTGCAGCCCATATGTTTAATTACCTTATTATACATGCTGCTGTTCTAGAAAAAGATGGTAAGGCTATTATTTTCCCCGCGCCGCCAGGATCTGGAAAGAGCACATTGACGGCTTATATGATGTTCAGTGGATGGCGGTTGTTATCGGATGAGATGGCTGTTATTGATATGCAGAGCTTACATGCGTGTCCATCTGTACGAGCTGTATGCTTAAAAAATAACTCGGTTGAACTCATTCATGACGTTTTCCCTCAAGCCGTAATAACAAGTATTGCTCGTGATACGCAAAAAGGTGACGTAGCACATGTTAGACCAACAGATGACAGTTTTGAGCGTAGAGAAGAGACCGCAAAAATCGTTGGTGTTGTCTTTCCGAAATATACAGGCAGTGATGGCGTTGATATTTATCAGTTAAACAAAGCGGATGTGCTTATGGCACTTAAGGAGAACAGCTTTAACTTTGATACTATTGGGTTACCAGCTTTTGAGTGTCTTAAAGGTGTTGTGGAAAATTCAGCATGCTATGACGTTGAATATGGCGATACCTTCGATTTTATTGATTTTCTTGAGTCCGATATCCTATGACTGTACCTGCTTTGCTTCTAAGGAAAGTGTTTGGTGATGACAAACAAATTGATCGCTTGACGTTGGATGACTGGGAGTTTGTTATTGAGAGTTTGCGAGAAAATGCGTCTCTTGCACGATTTGCTTATCATGTTCAGGAAGATGCGTATGTTGATATTCCTCAACAAGCCACTCCTCATTTGCAATCTGAATTAATCAGGGCAATGCGACAAAAACAACAAGCACTGTACGAATGCCGGTTGATAGACAAACACATGAGGGAGATTGGCGTTACGCCTGTATTTTTGAAAGGCGCAGCTTATTCTATTTCTGATAGTCAGGTAGGGCATGGAAGGCTTTATGGCGATATTGATGTACTGGTAAAAAAACAGGATATTGAAAAATCAAAACAAGTACTTCTGGAACGAGGGTGGTTTCCTCAAACCTTAAATGACTATGATGAAATGTATTATCGAGAATGGGCACATGAAATTCCCCCTCTTACGCATTTAGAGCGAGGCACCGTCATTGACTTGCATCATAACCTGGTGCCACCTATTTCTGGGCAAGCGCCTGATGTGTCAGATTTTACGCAAGATGTCATAGAAACTGAGGATGCACTTACCGTTTTCTCACCAGCAGCGCAAACATTGCATAGCGCTGTTCATCTTTTTCTGAATGAAGACTTTGCACATGGTTTCCGTGATTTAACAGATTTGCATATTCTTTTCACCACTCATCGAGCAGATACGGTTTATTGGGAAAGGTTGATAGAGTTGGCTCAAGCATCAGAGTTTGAAAAGGAACTGCAACTGGCTATTCGGTATTGTAAAAGCCTGCTCATGACGAATATCCCTGAAAAGTACGAAAGCCGAATTTATACATTAAGAAAGACAAACTTTACGTTGCTTGATGCCATGTTTAATCGAGTTTTATTGCCACGACATCCTAAATCGGATAGTTATGATCGCTCTTTTTGGGAACTACTAGCATACATGAGAGGGCATTTTATGAAGATGCCTTTTCCAGTACTCGTTAAACATTTGACGATTAAATCATGGCGAGGACTTGTTGAGTCAACTCTAGGTAAAAACTTCTATGATGAAGCGCATAAGCAAAATCCTTAGCCCCATAAAAGGCGAGATAAAATGATCCCAACAATTGGCTATGGGTTGGCAGCATTGAGCTATGGCGGACTGTTTTTACTTATACTAACAGTCCAGAAAAAATCACTGACAAAAAATCTTGTGGGCTTTTCGTTGGTCGTAGGTTTAGTTGTTTCTGTTTTTGATACGGCTTTGTTTTCCCTTCCAAGCAACTTATTCTATCCACTTGAATATGCTAAGTATTTCTCATGGTTATTATTTTTATTGGCTGTATCTAAACGCATAGAAAGATCTACCGCACTGTTAGGACAGCCTAAAATATGGCTTCTTAGTATACTCTTCGTTAGCGCCTTTATTTCTTCTTTACTTCTCGTTATACCGCATTCTCTTCAATATATCGCCATGATGATTGCGAGTTTAAGTGTGCTCATCATGCTTGAGGTTATATACCGTCAATCTGAAGAGCAAAAATGGATGTACAAACCACTGGTTCTCTTCTTGAGTAGTATTTCTTTATTTGATTTTGTTATGTATGCCAATGCGGTCATGGTGACGCAGGTAGAGCCTGCGTTTCTTGCTGCCAGAGGCTACGTACATTTCCTAATGATGCCCTTCTTCGTTATTGCTATTAGAAGGATAAAAGATTGGAATATCACGATCTATGTGTCTCGAGAGGTTGTCCTTAACAGTACTATTTTGATGATGGCTGGGCTCTATCTTTGCCTTATGGCGCTTATTGGTTATGGCGTAAATTATCTAGATGCTAGTTGGAACTCGACCTTGCAAGCGGTTTTGGGGGCAGCATCTTTGGCGTTGCTTTCTTTTGTACTTTTGTCGAGCCAACTGCGTACTAAAATTAAAGTGTTTGTCACTAAGCACTTCTTTGCCAATCAATATGACTATAGACAACAGTGGTTGCAATTAACCGCTTCTCTGTCTCAAGACAACACGGACAAGCAGACCACTTATTCTTTGGCTGCAAGTGCGATGGCTAAAGCTATTGAGTATGATCAATCGGCCTTTATCACTAAAAGGAATAAGCGGTTTGAGCATATTGGGGGAGGCGACTTCCAAACCTTGAATGAGCATGAGCAAGACCTACTGTGCACATTGTGGGAGTTCGCGCAATCTAGTCATTGGATTATCGATGTCAGGCAGGTGCTTATTAGTCCGCACTTATATCAAGGTTTGCCTATCGAACCTGAGCTTTTTCAAAATGCGCGATTCCAGTTGGTGGTTCCGGTTTTTAAAGGTGACAAGTTATGGGCAATGGCTCTCTTGGCGACGTCTCAATCTAATCAGGTATTGCTCAACTGGGAAACACGAGACTATCTAGCAGCAGTAAGTGCTCAAGTCGCCAACTTTATCTTTCATTTTGAGTCTTCAGTAGAGTTAGCTGAGAATGCCCAATTCTCTGCTTTCAATCGTATGTCTGCATTCGTTGTTCATGATTTAAAGAATATTCTTGCTCAAGTTAGTCTTATACTTAAGAACGCCGAACAACATAAAGGCAACCCCGAATTTATAGAAGATACGTTCGAGACCCTTGAGCACACGCAAGCGAGAATGCAAAAGATGCTCAGGCAGTTGACCGAGAAAGAATCAAGGCAAGCCGATACAACGGTAGCCAACTTGAAAGATTTACTGAGTCAATTGATTGAGACAAAATGCGCTAATCAAACACCTGTTCCTGTTCTCAGTGCTGCACCCGAAATTAATTTGTCTGTTGATGCTGATAAACTCTCAAGTGTTCTATATCATCTTATAGATAATGCGCAACAAGCGACGCCAGCGGAGGGACATATTGAAGTACTTGTTAGTGTGGAAAGCGATGATTCTATTTGTATAAAGATATCGGATACCGGTTGTGGTATGTCGCAAGAGTTTATTAATAGTCGTTTGTTCAAGCCGTTTGAAACAACTAAAGGGAATGCAGGTATGGGGATTGGCGCTTATGATGCAAAAATGTTTATCGAAAAAATAGGTGGACAGTTATTGGTCGACAGTGAAGTTGATCAAGGAACGACTTTTACCTTAATACTACCTAATGCCAATAATTAACACAGTTTGGCACAAGACTAAATGAGACAGTAAATCATGCAAAAAATCTTGGTCGTTGAAGATGATTTGGGAATTCAGAAGCAATTAAAGTGGAGTTTTAGTGACTACGAGATTATTTTTGCTGAAGACAGAAAAGATGCTATTGCCAAGTTAAGACGGCATGAACCACGCATTATTACACTTGATTTAGGTTTGCCACCTGACCCTACAAACGCCAGCGAAGGGCTAGCAACCTTGACTGAAATTATGGCGTTGGCACCGCAGAGCAAAGTCATTGTTGTGACTGGAAATGATGACAAAGAAAACGCATTGAAAGCGATAAGCTTAGGCGCTTACGACTACTATCAGAAGCCCATTGATACGGACATACTTAAGGTCATTGTTTCCAGAGCGTTTAGCCTAAGCGAACTAGAAGATGAAAACCGTAAATTGGCGCTCACAAAACCTGCTATGGGACGAATCATCGGTGCGAGTGAGTCTATTCAAAAGGCGAGTCGTCGAGCAGAGAAAATTGCACAAACTGATGTCAGTGCGCTCTTGTTAGGTGAAAGTGGTACAGGTAAAGAGGTTTTCGCTCGAAGCATCCACGAACACAGTAGCCGAAAGGATAAGCCTTTCGTTGCTATAAATTGTGCCTCTATCCCTGAAAATTTATTAGAAAGTGAATTGTTTGGGTATGAGAAGGGCGCCTTTACAGGAGCAAACAAAACGACCTTAGGTAAAATTGAGTCAGCACAAAACGGTACATTGTTTCTTGATGAAATAGGCGATATGCCAATAGGCCTACAAGCCAAGATGCTGCGTTTCTTACAGGAAAGAGTGATAGAGCGTATTGGTGGGCGGCAGGAAATTCCCGTTGATATTCGTGTTGTTTGTGCAACGCATAGAGATATTCCGTCTATGGTTTCAGAACAAACATTCAGAGAAGATCTCTATTATCGTGTCGGCGAAATTACGATTCAAATACCGCCTCTAAGAGATAGAGACAACGATATTATACTTTTGGCGCGTTCATTTCTTAATGATTATAAAGTAGAGTTTGGTTCTCAAGTAAAAGGGTTCGCCGAATCAGCAACCAATGCCATGCTCAATCATAAGTGGCCGGGTAATATTAGAGAATTACAGAATAAGCTGAAGTCTGCCGTTATTCTTGCTGAAGGCACAATGATTGAGGCTGATGATTTAGGGCTGATAGTCTCAGATAGTGAACCAAAGCTAGAAACATTGAACCTTAGGGAAGTTAGAGAAGCTGCAGAGTCTCGCGCAATTAGAAAGGCTTACCAAATTGCAGGGAATAACGTTTCTAAAACAGCAGAAATGCTAGGTATTACAAGACCAACATTGTATTCATTGATTGATAAATATGATTTGGAAGATTTGAAAATAGGCTCGTAGTGCAAAGTTCTTGCTTATTTCGAGTAAGGAATAGGCAGGAAAATGACTATCCCTTGATCGAAATAAAGATAATTAAAAGCGCTATCAATAGGTATAGAGAAATATGTCACAAATAAGTGTTGCCGTTATCGGCTTAGGTTATGTTGGTTTGCCATTGGCTGTAGCTTTTGGACAAAAAATAAAAACGGTCGGATTCGACATCGATGAAGAGCGGATTAAAGAGCTAACAGGTGGGTTTGATCGAACACTTGAAGTATCCAGTGATGAACTAAAGCAAACAACTAGTTTGTCTTATTCAGCCAACCCTCAAGATTTAGGCGGCTGTGATTATATTATTGTCACTGTCCCAACACCTATTGACGGTAACAAGCAACCTGACCTCACACCGCTGCGCAAAGCAAGCGCTATGATTGGTAAAGTTATCCAAAAGGGAACAACTGTCGTTTATGAATCGACGGTTTTCCCTGGAGCCACTGAAGAAGTGTGTATTCCCATTATCGAAGCTGAGTCTGGTCTTGTGTTTAATCAAGATTTCTTCGCTGGGTATAGCCCTGAAAGGATTAACCCTGGCGATAAGAAACATCGCTTAGAGAATATTGTCAAAGTCACTTCAGGTTCTACCACAGAAGTGTCAGATAAGGTAGATGCTCTCTATGGCAGTATTATTGTTGCTGGGACACATAAGGCATCATCGATAAAAGTAGCTGAGGCAGCAAAAGTTATTGAGAATACACAAAGAGATTTGAATATAGCGCTCATTAACGAGTTAGCAATGATCTTCGATAAAGTCGGTATCGATACTGAAGAAGTGTTAGAGGCTGCAGGTAGTAAATGGAACTTTTTACCGTTTAGACCTGGGTTGGTAGGTGGCCACTGTATTGGTGTTGATCCTTATTATTTAACTCATAAAGCAGAAGAGTTAGGGCATCACCCAGAAGTCATACTCGCGGGGCGTCGTATCAATGATCATATGGGTGAATATGTGGTCAATCGCCTTGTTAAGACTATGCTTAACAAAAAGATTATGGTGAACGGTGCTAACATACTTTTGCTCGGCTTCACCTTCAAAGAGAATTGTCCTGATATCCGTAATACCAAGGTTGTTGATATTGTAGAAGAGCTGAATCACTACCATGTTAACTTGGATATCTATGACCCTTGGGCAGATGCCAAAGAAATAGAGCACGAATATGGTGTGACAGGCATGATAGAGCAACCTGTTGAAGGGAAATATGACGCTATTATCGCCGCTGTCGCACACACCGAAATACGAGAATGGTCAGCGGATAAACTTAACGGCTTGTGCAAAGACAATCGCGTTATTTTTGACCTCAAATATATCTTTGACAAAAGCATCACCGATATTCGCTTATAACATGGGATTTAAACAATGAAAGTATTAGTAACAGGTGCCGCAGGATTTATTGGGTCTCATGTCAGCCTTTATTTATTAGGACGAGGTGATGAAGTTGTTGGTTTAGATAATATTAACGACTACTATGATGTGAACCTTAAATACGCACGATTGAATCGCATTGAAGAGCATGAAAATTCGTCGAATTTTAGCTTTATTAAACTCGATGTCGCTGACAGAGAGGGAATGGAAAAGCTTTTCGAGGAGCAGAAGTTTGATAAAGTGGTTCACCTGGCCGCGCAAGCAGGGGTTCGATATTCAATCGAGAACCCACATGCCTACATTGACAGTAATATTGTTGGGTTTACCAATATCCTGGAAGGCTGTCGTCATAACGAAGTTGCTCATCTAGTTTATGCTTCTTCCAGTTCAGTCTATGGTGCTAATGAGTCGATGCCGTTTTCTGTACATGACAATGTCGATCACCCGTTGTCATTGTATGCAGCCAGTAAGAAAGCTAATGAGCTGATGGCGCATACCTACAGTCATCTATACGGTTTACCGACAACAGGATTAAGATTCTTCACTGTTTATGGCCCTTGGGGACGCCCCGATATGGCGTTGTTTTTGTTTACCAAAGCTATTATGGAAGAAAAGCCAATTAAGGTATTTAACTACGGTAACCATAGAAGAGACTTTACGTATATTGACGATATTGTTGAAGGTATCATTCATACGCTTGATCACACGGCACAAAGTAACTCTGATTGGAGTGGTGAAAAACCAGATCCTGGCACAAGTAAAGCACCATGGCGTGTTTATAATATTGGTGCACAAACGCCTGTTCAGCTAATGGACTACATTGGTACGCTTGAAAAGAATTTAGGTAAAACAGCCGAAAAAGAACTATTACCTTTACAAGATGGTGATGTGCCTGATACTTATGCAGATGTTGAAGCACTTGTTGAGGATGTTAATTACAGGCCTAAAACGACAATTGATGAAGGGATCAAAAACTTTGTAGATTGGTATAGAGGGTATTTTAACGTCTAATACCATTGTGGCGCGGAAGTACCTGGATCGAGGGTTACGCGATTTTTTAGGCGAGTAATCTTCGAAACAGAGAAGGTAGAATGGGTATAAGTTGTGCTATTATTCTCGAGCAGGTACTAATTGAGTGAATTATCGGCTTTTTCTGTGGTCGAAAGGCATCTACTATTATAAAGCTCAAGACTATCGAGATGGTTGAATCGTATGCACAAGCAATCAAACATTAGCTGCACGTCATGCACATCGCAATTACATCAGATAAGGAAAGTTGTTAAGCGGGCATGTAAGGATATGGCTTTTAGCGAGGACAAAACGAATAGCGTTGTTTTGGCCGTAGATGAAGCCTGTGCCAACGTTATTCGGCATAGCTGCAATTATTCTGATAAGTTTAAGCTTAAAATCGAAGTTTACGAAGAAGATGGATATGGGGTTTTCCTTATTTGTGACAACGCCCCTCCCATATCTGCTTGTGTATTACAACCTAAAGATTGCGATCAGTTAGAGCCTGGTGGACTTGGCTTACACCTCATACATCAAGTGATGGATGAGGTTGAACTCTTACCTCATCAAGAAAGCGGGAATCGCTTAAAACTTAGTATCAAACTTAAGGCATAACGATAATGAATATTGATATCAGTGACTTTGAACGATTCAAAGTTGTTAAATTGCGTGGTGAAGTCGATTTACATAATTCACGGGAAGTGAAAAACACGCTGCTCGATTATGTTGAAAAGCAATGCGATATACTGGTTGATTTCTCGGAATTAGACTATATAGATAGTTCAGGCATGGCGACGCTCGTTGAAGCGTTTAACCGCTCTAAGACAAAAAATGTTGTCTTTCATATTGTGGGAGCTAAAGGAGCGCCATTGCAAGTACTGAAGTTGACGCGACTCGATTCTATTTTTTCAATACTTGACTCAATTGAGCAAGCAGCAGATCAATAAACTTAATGACTCAACCGATTATTTCTATCAGTGATTTAAATACGCATTACGGCGACAGGCAAGTGCTGTTCGACGTAAACTTACAGGTGCAACCTGGTGAGATCATGGTCATTATGGGTGGCTCTGGATCAGGTAAGAGTACCCTGCTTAAACACTTGTTGGCTTTGAAGGAACCCACGCAGGGCGAGATCCACATTGATGGACAAAATGTTGCTTCCATATCCTCTAAGGACTTACGAGAGTTGCGAAAGAAGATGGGGGTAGCCTTTCAGGGAGGGGCCTTACTCAGTTCTCTTAGCGTGGGGGAAAACGTACGACTACCACTCGAACACAATACCAATCTTGATACTCAAACGATTGATATTATGGTGCGTTTGAAATTGGAGTTGATGAGTTTATCTGGCTTTGAGAATCTGATGCCGTCAGAATTGTCAGGTGGCATGCTAAAAAGAGCGGGCCTTGCCCGTGCTGTCATCATGGACCCGAAAATATTGTGCTTTGACGAGCCCTCTGCAGGCTTAGACCCTGTGACATCAGTAGAGTTAGATGAGCTTATCTTAAAGCTACGAGAAGCCATGAATATGACGATGATCATTGTCACACACGAACTTGAAAGCGCCTTTAAGATCGCCGACCGTATTATGGTGTTGTTCGATGGCAAGGTGGCGGCTATTGGTACGCCAGATGAAATTAAGAAATCCGGTGACAAACGCATTCAAAACTTAATTAACAGAAAATCAAGAGATGAAGAAGTCGATGGCGAAGCTTATTTAAAACGCTTGGTGACAGGAGATTAACTTATGCAAAGTATAGTGAGTGGTGTAAGTTACATCGGAGGTTACACGCGGAATATCATCAGCTTTGTTGGTATGGCTTTTGTGTTTTTGCTTAATATATTTAAGAGTTTGTTTTCGGCAGTTCCTCCAATTCGAGAAATAGTTCGACAGATACAGTTCATAGGTGTGAAATCCCTTCCGGTATTAATTGTTTCGTCACTTTTTACAGGTATGGCTGTTGCCCTCAATCTTTACAATGCACTCATCCGTTTTGGCTCTGCCGATCTGCTTGGGCCATCCGTAGCTGTTGGATTAATTCGGGAGTTAGGGCCAGTGATGGCAGCGCTTATGATTATTGCTCGGGTTAGCTCTGCAACTTGCGCCGAAATAGGCATAATGCGCAATGAACAACAATTTGACGCATTAGATTGTATGGCTATTAATAGCTACAGGTATGTGATGTTGCCACGCTTAATGGCAGCTTTAATATCATTGCCTATACTAACTTCTGTTTTCGATATAGTTGGTATTGCAGGTGGATACATCGTTGGTGTAGTGATCCATGGTGAAAGTGGGGGCACATACATACAAGGTATCTTTGATACAGTGACATTAAATGATGTTCTTATTGGTCAAATTAAGTCTCTTGTTTTCGCTGTTATTATTATATGGATACCCATGGCTTATGGTTACTTCTTACATCTTAATCGCAAGGCCGCTGGAGCTGCGGGAGTAAGCCATGCAACAACTAAAGCTGTTGTGTTAAGTGCAATTTTTATGCTGGTAACGAACTTTATTGTTAGCTCTTTGATGCTTTAACAAATCCAGTAGATTTTTATAACGCAATGATATGAGTGAATTGTAGGTCTAATACTATGCTCTACTTCATTGCATGATAAAGATGAACCATCGTTTTTAATATAGTTTTTCGACTCAAGGGTCGTGAATTGAAAAACTGAATACATATTTTGGGATACGTAAGAATGAAGAATCTGAGCTTGGATTTTGTGGTTGGCTTGTTTGTTATCGCAGGTGTCGCGTTATTGCTCTATATGTCGGTGAATATCGGCGGCGCGAGCTTGTCTGGTGCCGGCCAATATTCATTGGTTGCCAAGTTTGAGAATACATCAGGGCTGAAAGAAGGCGCGTTTGTAGAAGTTTCCGGGGTTAGAGTCGGGCAAGCAAAAAGCATCTCTTTTGATCCAGAAGCATTTGAAGCTGTGGTAGAAATCATACTAGAGGATACTGTGCAGATCCCAGAAGATTCTATTGCATCGATTCGTACTGCGGGGATCATTGGCGATCGCTTTATTAAGATAACGCCAGGTGGCTCGGATATATTCCTAGAGCGAGGTGAAGAAATTATCGAAACCGAACCTTCAATCAGTTTAGAAGAGTTAGTCAGTAAATACATGTTTAATAATGAGTAAATTATGAAAAAAATTATTTTTGCCGCTATTTTGTTAGGTACAAGCTTTCTAGGCTTTGCACAAGAAGCTGCAACACCTACGGCAACTGCTGAAGAAGCCATAACAAAAATTATTGCTATTGCTCAGAATAAAGAAATACCAGCCGAAGAAAGAAAAGAAAAGCTCGAAGCATTAATCAAACAATATGTTGATTTGCAGGCCGTTGCTCAACGTGTTTTATCTGTGCATTGGCGCAAAGCGAGTAGAGAAGAGAAGGTCGCGTTTATTGGGCTATTTAGACAGGTTTTAACCAATACTTATGCGGCGTTACTGGATGAATACAACAATGAGAAAGTTGATTTCATTAGTGAAGAAATTAAGAAGGAGCGTTTTGCTGAGGTTAAATCGATTATTTTATCTGAAGGAAAAGAAATCCCAGTTAATTACTTACTGCTGAATCGCAAAGGCCAATGGAAGTTGTA
>CAZVDU010000025.1:0-17714 GCA_964625615.1 uncultured Pseudoalteromonadaceae bacterium
TAGTCACTCTTAAAGAGTGTCGTCCATTGTCTAAGACTAAAAACTGGATGCTAGTTGACGTAGTCACTAAAGCATAATTTAGTTAAAGCTAAATACGCTAAAAGGCGCTTCCGTAAGGTAGCGCCTTTTTTGTACTTGTTGAAAATACTGCCAAGCTGTTAACGCTCTATTCTGAGGTTAATTATCCCGAGCTGAGGTTAATTGAGCATCCAATAGTGATAATCTGATAAAGAGTTTATTCATTTACACTTAGCTTCCTAACCACTATATGTGCTGTTTGGCTGCGACCCATACGGCCTCTGTGCGTATTGAAGTAAAGTGCTTGCTTATTTGGGTCGACAGTGATCGAGTTTGGCTCTTCTATTGTTGAAATGCCTACCATGCCATCGCCATAACCGGCCACGCCTGTGCCTGAAATAATGCCATAAGCGCCGGTCATCGGATTAACCTGATATATCACATGATCCCAAATCTTAGTGACATAGAGCATACCGTTGTAATAGGTGTTATGAGCATTACCTCGCCCCGGAAGCTCTACTAAGCTTGATAATTCGCCTTTTGGTGTCCACTTAAAGACGTTGCCGCTGTCGAGATCAGCTATGTAGATATTGGCCATCGAATCTATCGTTACGCCATTGGGTTGTGTGATTCGCTCATCTCGTAATACGATTTCGGCATCCCCTCCGTTCTGTGGAACTCTTGCTAAGAATTTTCCTCTTGAATTAGCGACAATAAAATCACCATCAGGACGTTGGACAATAGCTACTGGTCCATTGAGGTTTTTTTCTGAAAATAGTGTCCTGGAACCATCGGGTGCTATTTTGTAGATACGGTTTTTGGTCCATTCACTTTGCAGTATAGAACCATCTGGCAGTGCTAAATTACCTGAAGGGTCCTCAAATTCGCTACTGAATAGCTCAGTATTTCCTGTTGGGTCAATCTTCCAAATATGACTACCGAGATCGGCGACATAGATATTGCCATATTTATCTATTGTCATGCCACCAATAAGACCGTCTGAGATTAATGTTTGGCTGGTTGTAAGCGTTGACGTTATATAAGGTGTGATTGGAAGGCCATCCGACATTAATGGCTCAGGGTTTAATACCCGTTCATCTTGTGAAGGTCTGGTTTCGGTGACCGCAGGTAGTTCATTAGATTTACCCGAACAGCCAGATATAGTGAGAAAGACCATTAACCCAGAAAGTACAGTAAAGTGCTTGATACCGTGCTTAGTTGAGTGGCTCAATAATGATTTCATCATTTTCTCCTTAATGGGATTGTCGTCTAAATGCAGAACATTATTGTTTAGTTACAATATTGTCCTGTGTTAGCTCTTAGGTATCAGTTGCGCCATATAACCACCATTGTTAGTCTCTGAATTTAATCTGAATTCATTATGAGTTGAGCGGATGGCTGATTCTGTTAATCACTCTGAGGGTAAAAAACGTTGGGTTGTTTTCGCCGGTTTTAGACTTGACGCACAAACTTACCAACTGTTTTCGGGTGATAAGAAAATCCCTCTGCCAGCGCGTGCTGGCCAAGTGCTTGAACTCTTAGCACAAAGCCCAGGGCAGTTGATTTCGAGAAGTACCATTGGTGATGCTATATGGGGAAGTCAACACCTAGACCTGGAAGCCAGCTTAAATACAGCCATACGGGCTGCACGACGTGCTCTAGGTGACGATGCCAATAACCCCTCTTTTATTGAAACAGTTCCTCGCCATGGCTATCGGTTTTTGCAACAACCTGATTTTTTAAATGAAACATCAAGTAAGCCTCCTACTTTTCTGCATAAGCGTTACCTTAAAATAGCTGTTATGTTGCTGCTCATTATTCCGCTCACGTACGTTGTCTTGACTTCTTATTTGAAGCCCGGTAGTCAAACTGAAGTAGACTCTCTACATCATTATGTTAATTCAGCAGGTTACGAGGATTTTCTGCGAGGACAATACGCGTTTACAAACGGTGAACGGCAGCAAGCTAAAACCTATTTAGAGAAAGCTATTCAGGCTGATCCCACATTAGGACCAGCTTATACGGCACTAGCGAGAATTTATGTCGGTCAGCGAAAATTTGGTTGGAACAATATTCTTGAAGCGCAAAAACTTGTTGATAGAGCGTTACTCGAAGATCCTAATTTAGCGAGTGCTAATGCCTTAAATGCCGCTATTGCCCTTTATTATTGGCGAGATAGAGAAAAATCCCGTGAGTACCTAGAGCGCGTTCGTGCTTTGATACCGGAACAGCCTGACGCATTAGTTGTTGAGGCTTACTTAAATGTCGTTGAAGAAAACCCTGCTTCAGCCTTAAGCGCAATCACAAAAGCACATGAAATTCGTCCATTGTCCGCAAGCTTGAATGCTGACTATGGATGGGTGCTCTATAAGTTGGGGAAATGGGTTGATGCCGAACATCTGTGTAAAACCAGTCACTCGATTAATCGGAATTCCCAGTTCGCACTAGAGTGTATTATTCATATTAACCATAGTCAGGGGGACAATGCTGAGGTGGCTGACTATGGTTTGAAGCTAATGGCGCTCCGTGGTGCAACAAAAGCAGAAATTGCCTCAGTACGACAAGAGTCTAATGCTGAATTGCGGGAGCAAGCATTTTGGCAATGGACACTAAAATGGCTTGAGAGTGCCGAAGTACCTATTAGTGATCCCTATTCAAAGCGCGGTATTGCATTAACCATGCTGAATCGGCAAGACGAGGCGGTCAATGTATTTGAGCAGGGGTATAACATGAACGGTGAGCCTTTCTTGGCTTTTCTTGCTAAAGATCCCAGAGTTGAGCAACTTCGCAACCACCCTGATTTTGGCCGTTTGGCTGACCTTAGTCGTTCGAAAGTGCCAAGAGCTAATTGACAGTTTTGAACCTTATATCAATGATCACTTTGCTTGTGATAAACCTCTTTCGCCAAGCTAATGTTCAATACATCAACACCTATATGAAGCACTATAACGGGCCAAAGTGAGCCGCTAACTAAGAACATAATGGTTGTGACTATGGCGAACCCTAAGACTTGAATAAGCCCAGCTTTGTCTTGGTATAAGTGAAGCAAACTAAACGCTGCTATGGAGACTAAACCAGCGACGATTGTTGGCATGAACGAGCCAAATGCCCAAATTAGGTAACCACGAAAGATAATTTCTTCGGTAATGCCTGCCGTGACCCCAACCAGCATACTACGATTAAACTCTTTGTCTGTTTTAGGCATCAGTAGTTTTGTTAGTTCGCCTACTTCATCGAGCTGTGCCTTAATCTTTTCTCTTGCTGCAGTGTTCGTATTTACCGAATAAAGCTGTACAGCACTAAATGCAATACCCAAAATAGCGATTATCCATGCCAATAGTGTTTGCCAATTTAAACTATGTTGGAAGCCGATCAGATCAAATGGCCTCTCGGCCCATGACCAGACAAACCCGACAACAATCGTCACTCCCCATAGTATTAACAACGTCACATTATATGAATCTAGTGTCGCATTTTTGTCTTCACGTAGCTTTTCTATAGGATGTCGCCTGAAGCTTATGTAGCTGTATATGGGCCAAACAACCATGATTGCAAAGAGGAGTATCAGATCGGCGTTGATTAAACCTTGCTCATTAATTACTGCATTAAGTTCAGGAAATTGCATAAAATGATCTATCTAATGTCGCTTCTTATAGAATAGAGTATATATTGAATTTGAATTCATATTCAAATTTGTTTAAAAAAAGAACTTTAAGGTTGACTTTCTATGCGTGAAAAACCTAAACAAATGAGAGCTAAGAAAAATCGGCAGGCGTTAATGTCTGCGTTGGAATCATTGCTCAAAGAAAAAGACTTTGACCAAATCTCAGTGACAGATATTGCGTCTGTTGCTGGTGTCTCAACCGGTCTCTTGTATGCGCATTTCAAGAATAAGGCAGACTTTCTTGAAGCATTGCTGGATGTGTATAAAGCGCGCATTTTAGCTCGCCTTGAAGAAGTGGAATCACAGGATGTTAAGAGCGAATATCAAAATGCAGGGGGGTTACGTGAAGCGTTGCGGATTATCGCGAGCTATGCTTACACTCAATTGCTTGAAGAGGCACATATTATTCGAGCTCTGTCACAACATTTGCGTGCACGACCTGATGAAGAACAAGCACAGTGGCAGGCTCTGCGGCTGCGTGCTGCATCAACTATTACGTCTGTGTTAGATGTTTATGCCGATGACTTGGCGCGCACGGATAAAAGCCTAACCGCCACTACCTTGGTCTATTTTTTCAATTCCATTTTTTCAGAAGCACTGCAAACAATAAAGCTCGGGCAAGTGAGTGATGATCACCTTTCTCAAGAAGCCTTCACACAGGAAATTGCGGATATAGCGTTCGGTTATTTGACAACCGCACCGCAAGGGAGTGGGTAAAAATATTAATCCTGTTGCGCTTGTCTTACAAATTACACACTTAGTCGAAAGTGAATTGTCTTCTGAGCCTAGCTTAGTCATGATTTCCTGCTAGTCTATATACCCAAACAACTGAATGCAGTTTTCCCCAGTCGTTTGGATACACAATAATAATAGTGACACGGACATTGCCGTTTAATTGTTCCGTCAGGACCAGGAAACATACATGACAAAATCACGCTTAATGTTTAAAAAAGCAGGTGTTCTGCTTGCTTGTAAATTATTCCTCTTTTCCCTTGTAACATCTTTTAGTGCATTTGCCGCAGAAGACGATACAGCGCTCATGTCGAGTAGCACTTTTAAAGGGCTTGAGTTCCGTAATATAGGCTCTGCGTTTAAGTCGGGGCGTATATCTGATGTAGAAATTGATCCTAATAATGCCAATGTTTGGTATGTCGGCGTTGGCTCTGGTGGTGTATGGAAAACGGTTAATGCTGGTACTACGTGGTCCCCCGTTTTTGATGATCAGAAAGTGTATGCCATTGGTACTATCACGATTGACCCATCAAACTCTAATACCGTTTGGGTCGGAACTGGTGAGAATGTTGGCGGACGCCATATTAGCTTTGGTGATGGCGTCTATCGTAGCCAAGATGGTGGGAAAACTTGGGAGAATATGGGGTTAAAGAAAACCGAGCATATCTCTGAAATTATCGTCCACCCTAAAGATCCAAATACCGTGTGGGTTGCCGCTCAAGGTCCATTATGGAGTCAAGGTGACGAACGCGGGCTTTATAAAACGACTGACGGCGGGCAAAACTGGAAGAAAGTATTAGGTGATGCAGCATGGACAGGTGTAACAGACCTTGTTATGGATCCAAGAGAACCGAATCGACTCTATGCTGCAACTTGGCAAAAACACCGTACCGTCGCCGCCTACTATGGCAGCGGCCCTAATTCAGGTGTTCATCGTTCAGAAGATGGCGGTGAGACATGGGTTGAGCTAAAAACAGGCTTACCAAAAGGTGAAATGGGCAAAATCGGTTTAGCTATTTCTCCTCAGAAACCTGACGTTGTTTATGCTGCAATTGAGCTGGAAAGAAGAACAGGTGCCGTTTATCGCTCGGAAAACCGTGGCGCATCCTGGACGAAAGGCGCGCCAGCAACAGCAGGTGGTACAGGGCCGCATTATTATCAAGAATTGTATGCCAGCCCACATCACTTTGACCGCATATACTTAGCAGGCGTACGTATGCAAATCTCCTTGGATGGTGGTAAAACTTTCACAACCATGAAAGAAGAGCATAAGCACTCGGATAATCATTCATTAACCTTTTTAGCCAACAACGAAAATTACCTATTGATGGGGTCAGATGGTGGTATCTATGAGAGTTTTGATGATGGCGACAACTGGCGTTTTATTTCTAACCTACCTTTAACACAATATTATAAAGTTGCTGTCGATGACGCACAGCCGTTTTACAATGTTTATGGTGGCACGCAAGACAACAATACGCAGGGTGGCCCTTCGCGCACTGACAGTGGGCATGGCATCATGAATTCAGACTGGGAAGTTGTGCTGTTTGCAGATGGGCATCAACCTGCGACAGAGCCTGGCAATCCCGACATCGTTTATGCCGAATGGCAGCAAGGTAATTTAACACGTTTAGACCGCACGACGGGTGAAGTGGTTTATATCCAACCGCAACCAGAAGCCGGTGAACCGAGTGAGCGCTTTAATTGGGATGCACCCATATTAGTGAGTCCTCACAAACCTACACGGCTTTACTTTGCCTCACATCGTGTATGGCGTTCAGAAGATAGAGGTGATAGCTGGACACCGATTTCAGGCGACTTAACCAAGAATCTTGAACGCATTGAGCAACCTATTATGGGATCGACTCAAAGCTGGGATGGTTCATGGGATTTGTTAGCCATGTCGCAGTACAGCACTATTACGTCGTTGGCAGAGTCGCCAGTGAAGGAAGGGTTGATTTACGCGGGCACTGATGATGGTTCTATTCAGATGACTGAGAATGGTGGTCAAAGTTGGCGAAGAATCGATGTAACCAAACTACCTAAAGTGCCAAGTACGGCCTTTATCAACGATATCAAAGCAGACTTGTTTGACGAAAATACCGTCTATGTATCGTTAGACAATCATAAGTTTGGTGATTTCACGCCTTATTTGTATAAAAGTACCAACAAAGGAAGAAGCTGGAAGTCAATTGGCGGCACACTACCGGACAATCACTTAGTCTTCCGTTTGGTACAGGATCACGTTGATCCTGAGTTGCTTTTCGCTGCGACAGAGTTCGGTGTATTCTTCTCTGTATCAGGTGGAGAACAGTGGATTGAATTAAATGGCGGCATGCCAACGGTTGGTATTCGGGATTTGGCAATTCAACGTCGCGAGAATGACTTAGTGGCGGCGTCTTTTGGGCGTGGATTCTTTATCCTAGATGATTACACGGCATTGCGTTCAGTTTCTGAAAGAGCCTTAAACGAGGAAGCTGTGCTTTTCCCTACACGCAAAGCGTGGTGGTATATCGAACGTTTCTCTCTGGGCTTTAGTGAAAAAGGATCAGCTGGCGCCAGTCATTATGCGGCTGACAACCCACCTTTTGGTGCGGTATTTACATACTACTTAAAAGATGGACTAAAAACGCTCAAAGATACCAGACAAGCTAGAGAAAAAGCACTTAAGAAAGACAACAGAGCTGTTTCATTTCCAGGTTGGGAAGCGGTAGAGGCAGAAGCAACGCAAAAAGCACCTAGCATCTGGTTAACTGTACGAGATGCTCAAGGTAATACCATTCGCCGTATTAAAGGTGAGAGTAAAAAAGGCTTCCACCGTACGGCATGGGATTTACGTTATCCTTCTCCTAATGCCGTCAGTTCAACGGGCGGTGATGATAGCGGTTCGTTAGTGGTGCCTGGTACATATAGTGTCAGTTTATCCAAAGAAGTTGACGGTGTAGTTACCGAATTACAAGCACCTCAAACCTTTGTTGTCGAACAGTTGCGCAAAGGTGCGTTGCCAGGCTCAACACCAGAGCAAGCGGTTGCTTTCTGGCAAGAACTAGCTGACGCTCAACGCGTGGCAAGTGCTCTGGGACAAGTTTTAACACAAACTACTGCACGATTACCTCTGCTCGAACAGGCCATTAGCCGTTCTCGCACCGCACCAGGAAGCTTAGATACGGATTATGAAGCTATTCGAGACACGTTGAATAAGCTAGATCGACAACTTAATGGCTTAAAAGCGAAACGTGCAGTTGGTGAAGATACAGCGCCTTCTATCAATAGCCGCCTAGGTGCTGTTGGTGTTGGGACTGGACGCTCAACCTACGGCGCTACGCCAACGTTGAGAAGAAGTTTACAGATAGCACAGGACGAGATTGGCACGTTTAGGGCAGAGCTTGATACGCTGATCAATCAAACGATTCCAGCTTTTGAAAACAAACTTGAGTCGGCAGGGGCTCCTTGGGTGTCTGGACAAGCATTGCCTAAGCTTTAAGTTTTATGCCAACTCGATTTGTTGTGCCGAGTTGGCAGTCGTTTTATTGTTTAATATAAAAACCTAAGTGATATCGACACATCTAATCAGCAAGAATGTGATTGCAGTAACCATGCACGTCGAAAGACGAAGGGTATAATACCAATCTGCATGAGTATGTGATCACTTGGTGTTCTAATTAATATGGCTTAGCGTTAATAAGTCTTTTTTGTAGGAGCTGGCTTTAGCCGCGAATAAACCTTTTGGTGAGTAACATTCGCGGCTAAAGCCAGCTCCTACAAGTGAGAGAGTATTTATACCGATTGGTGTAAGAATTCAAATATTCGGGAAAACATATGAAAAAACTGATTCAACTAGCAGCAATAGCAGCGTTAGGCTTTGCTTCTCACCAAGTGGCGGCTGTCGATAGCGACTTACTCGCCGGCCTTAAAGCCAGAGCTATTGGTCCAGCAGCGACTAGTGGACGTATTACAGATATTGAAGCTGTCGTTTCAAATCCGAATATCATTTATGCAGGAACGGCTACCGGTGGCTTGTGGAAATCTGTCAATGCAGGTTTAAGCTGGGATCCCATTTTTGATGATCAAGATTTTGCTTCGATAGGCGCAATTGCCATTGACCAGAGTAATCCGAATGTCATTTGGGTTGGCACCGGTGAAGGTAATACACGAAATTCGACGTCTTATGGCGGCGGTATGTTTAAGTCGACTGATGGCGGTAAGACATGGAAGAAGATAGGCCTAGAAGGTACAGAGCGTATTAACCGAATCGCACTTGATCCAACCAATCCAAATATCGCTTATGTGGCTGCACTTGGAACACTTTGGTCTGAAAATACAGAGCGCGGTTTATTTAAAACGGTCGATGGCGGTAAAACATGGAATAACGTCCTTTATGTTGATGAAAAAACCGGGGCGACTGATGTCAAAATGGACCCCAGTAATCCGAATAAGCTGTATGCGGCCATGTGGCAATTTAGACGTTGGCCTTACCGTTTTGAATCAGGTGGTGAAGGCTCAGGGCTTTATGTTTCAATTGATGGTGGCGAAAACTGGACACATAAAACAGAAGAAGATGGTTTACCATCGGGTAATCTAGGGCGTATGGTTATTGCGCCGTCTCGTAGTAATCCTAACCGTATTTATACCTTGGTTGAAGCTGAAAAAAGTGCGCTTGTTCGCTCAGACGATGGCGGTGACACTTGGGTGAAAGTGAATACTGAAAGTGGTATAGCAGATAGACCTTTCTACTACTCTGAATTAGAAGTTGATCCGAACAACGATAATATTGTTTACAACATTGCGACACGTGTGCGCCGCTCCATTGATGGCGGTAAAACATTCTCACCTATTGCACAGATTAATTGTTGCGCGGCAGGTAATACCATCCATATTGATAACCACACATTGTGGTTAAATCCCAATAACTCAGATCACCTTATCTTGGGTAACGACGGTGGTATCGCGATTACACAAGACAAAGCTGATACATGGCGCTATGTACAAAACTTGCCTGTGTCTCAGTTCTACCATATTCGTGTCGATGACGCTCATCCCTATAATATCTATGGTGGATTGCAGGATAACGGCACGTGGCGAGGACCAGCTGAGGTCTGGAATAGTGGCGGTATTCGCAGTGTTCACTGGCAAGAAATCGGCTTTGGAGATGGCTTTGATGCAATGCCTTTCCCCGATAATAATGAAGCTGGTTACGCAATGTCACAAGGTGGAAACTTAGTGAGTTGGGATCTGCGAACAGGCGAGCAGAAGTTTGTTCGCCCTAATCCACCATTAAATGATGACGGTTCTGAAGTCGAGTTGCGTTTCAATTGGAATGCTGGTTTAGCGCAAGACCCTTTTGACGCAAGTACTATCTATTACGGCAGTCAGTTTGTGCATAAATCGACCGATCGTGGTGCGTCTTGGCAAGTGATATCAGGTGATATGACGACTGATACTAAAGAGTGGCAACGCTTTAAAGATTCAGGCGGTATTACATCCGATGTAACAGCAGCTGAAAACTTTACCAGTATCGTTACTATTGCACCGAGTACAGTAAAGCAGGGTGTTATCTGGGTAGGTACAGATGATGGTCGAATTCATGTAACGCAGGACGGTGGTAAAACCTGGAAGAGTATCGAAAATAAAGTTCGAGGCGTACCTAAAAATACTTGGGTGCCTCATATTGAACCCTCTCCTCATAATGCTGATGAAGCGTACATCGTGTTCGATAACCATAGACGTGGAGACATGAAAAGTTATGTCTTCAGAGCAGAGAATTATGGTTCCAAATTTAAGAACATTGGTGACGACAATCTTCGAGGTTATGCACTATCTATTCAGCAAGATCACGTTGACCCTAATTTGATATTCTTAGGTACTGAGCTTGGACTTTATGTCTCAACAACTGGCGGTGGTGAATGGTTTAAGTTCACACAAGGTGTCCCTACTGTCTCTGTGATGGATATGGCAATACAAGAGCGTGAGAACGATTTGGTTCTGGGTACGCATGGCCGTTCAGTAATTGTTATTGACGACTACAGTCCACTGCGTGGCTTGAATGATGATAGTTTCAAAGAGCCACTTGCGCTGTTGTCTACATCAGATGGTCAGCAGTACACGTCGAATAGAGCACCAAGTACGCGTTTTTGGGGTAGTGGTGCTTTCGCTGGCGACAACGAAGCATATGGTGTTGTATTAAATATCATGGCATCTGGCGATTTCTTAGAACATCCAGATGCTGACCAAGACAAAGCTCGAAGCATCAAACTTCGCCAAGCGAAAGCTGCTAAGAAAGATGACGGCGATTCTAAGTCTGAAAAAGCAAAAGAACCTTCAGCAAAAGCGCGTGTAGAGGTGAGTGATTCGAATGGTAATGTTGTACGTACTTTCGTAACAACGTTAAAACAAGGTGTTAACCGTGTTGTTTGGCCAATGAACTTAGATGGCACACGCCCTTTACCAGGTAATGAGCCTAAGGAAGATAAAGATATTCTTCCTGCTGGCTTTGTACAGGCTTTACCTGGTACTTACACGTTTAAAGTGACATTGAATGACAATGAAGTGATCGGTACGGCTAACGTCTTACAAGATCCTCGCTACAGCTTGAGCGCGGGTGCGTTAGAAGAACGTCAATCAATGATGAGTGACTTCTCGGCAATGCAAAATACCGTATCAGACATGCTTCATGCATTGACTGACACGAAAGCGAATGTTGAGCTGGTGCAAAGTAAAGCAAAAGCAACACTTGCGGATGTTGAAGATAAAGAAAACCATCCTTTGACTAAGTTGAAGGAACAAGGTGATGAATTGCTTAAGCAGATCAAAGAACAAGACAAGCAAATTAGAGGACCATCGGAAGCAGTTGGTATCGTTGATAGCAGCTATACGCTAAACAGCAAGCTGGGCCGAGTTGCAGGGTTCTTGGCAAGTCATTACGGTAAGCCGTCTGATACTGCCAAAGCTTTCATGAAGATTGCGCGCCGCCACTTTGATGAGCGAGTTAAAGCAGTCAATGCTTTGGTATCTAAAGACTTCGCAGAATTTAATCAAGCTTTTGAGCAATCAGACCTTAATTTGTTGAAAAAGGTTGAGGTTGTAAAAGCGCCTTAAGTAGCGTAGCTTTATCTAGCGAGGCACTTCGATTCTTGAAGTGCCTTTTATTTTTATTTAGCACCACGAGTATAAGTTGTACCAAAGTTGTTGTATTTTCCCTTGATGTCGATTACTTCACGCTTTAGATGGCTAACCATCTTTCCTTTAACTATAGCTACATGCTCAATGGCCATCGCTGATGATATTGAACGAATCACAGTGAAAGGCAAAGAGCCTCTTTTTTATAATACTTTACAACGTATTTTGCCGCAAAATACCGTAAAAACCGAAAACCGCTATGCAGCGAACCAATTGGCTGATTTATTAGTACAAGAACCAACGGTTAGCTTTAACGGGCAGGGTGGCCAGTTACAGGTCATTAATATCCGAGGGTTTGCACGCAGGCGAGTACAAACCTTGGTGGAAGGTATACCTATTTTCACTGACAGACGTGCGGGTAGTGCGGCTGAATTTATTGCTCCTGACTTTATCGAACAAGCTTTTATTGCCAGCGGTGCAGCATCAACTTATTTAGGCTCTGGTGCTATTGGTGGTGGCGTTGATTTTACGCTTCGTAGGCCGGATACAACCGAGCTGGCTTTAGGTTATGGTACGAATCAGAGCCAACGGAACCTTAGCTATCTAGGTAGCATTAAAAATGTTGATTTGCTTGTCAATACACGTAATGCAGCTAATGGCGAATCAGCTAATAGTACGCCTTTGTTTGATCAGTTTGAGCAACACAGTGGCTCTATACGTATCAATGTTGAGGACTCGCCGCTGACTGAAGTTTTCTCACTTTATAGCGAAGGTAATAGTATTGGTAAGTCCGCGAGTGATTTCCCAAATACTCGTATTACGACTTACCCAACGAATGATCACTGGCTAGGTAAATTAAGCTTTTTACTGAGTGACATAGACCTATCGGTTTATTGGCATAAATCTCGACTAGACACAAACATTGAGCGTATCGGTTCGAGGTTTAATCAAATTCGCAATGATTCTTTTGACTATGGTGCAAAACTAGGACGTGCTGAGCAATGGCATTCTTGGCTAATAAACTGGCGTGCTGAGTTTCAGGGTAGAGCCGATGTTAAGGCGACCGAGAGAGAGTTAACGCCAGATGATGTGCTGGTTTTCGACAATGTAACATTGGATGGTAATACTCAGGATATCAGCTTCGTTACAGATGCCTCCAAAGAGTTTGAAAACTATTCACTTGCCTTTGGTGGGCGTTTTGGCTGGCAAAGGCTGGAGAGTAATCAACAAAGCTTTACAGACGCCAATGTCAGTGGTTTTGTCGGTATCAATGTGCCATTGTCATCAAATTGGTCGACAAGCTTCTATTTTAGTACGGCTTACCGCACCCCTGTATTAAGTGAGCTTTTCTTTAATGGCGAAACACCTAGAGGTCTTATCATTGGTGATCCAACACTAGAGACAGAACAAGGGCTCAATGCTCAAAGCACTTTGTATTATAAAAGCGAACGTTTGTCGGCTGAGGTTCAGCTATTTGGTCAGCAGATTGATAACTATATTGAGCGGCTAGAAGTTTCTGAAGACGTATTGCAATTTAGAAATCTGCAGCAGGCAGAAGTCGTTGGTGCGAGTTACGATTTGATATGGCAAGCCGGCCCCCAGTTAGACCTGAGGCTAGGTGGTCAATTGTTAAGTGGTGAAGACCAAGATGGTAATGAAGTGTCTGATATTAGCCCGAATAAACATCAATTATCTGCTAACTATTACAGTGGTGCGTGGACATGGTTTGGGCAACTATCCCTGCGCCAATCAAAAAGCGATTTTGGCCCTAGCGAACAACCAGTAAGTTCTGTTGCTGTTTTGAATTTAGGTACAGAAGTCACAATAAACTCTCAGTTAACGCTCGCCGCGAGCTTTAACAATTTGACAGACAGAGACTTTTTACAAAGTACAGATGACCTATCCCCCCTTGCTAGAGGGAGAGACTTGCAACTTAAGCTAACTTATAGGTTACGTTAGTGCATCTTAGTCTCTAGACTTTCAGCCCTCATTCTTATCTTCGAGTGGATTGGTATGAGTCTATGAGCTTAAGCTCATAGACTCATACACTAAAGCGATTGCTGCGGAACAACCTCGACCTTATAAGCACTTTAATGGTCATAGTTCGTTTGTGGTTTCTTCATTGGTTACTGAAAAGTAGCATCATAATATTCTCAAAAATTCAATAGTAACAACTACGAAGTATAAAAAAGTACACATTAATTTACATAAAATGTTGCATTATGTTAAAAATGTAAACATAATCGTTTGGGTAAATAATTTTACTTTAAAAATTCGTAATAGATATACCAAGAATATATCAGCGAATAAGTGATTTGCGAGCAGTCTTACAATGAACATTGAGTTGAAGTTAGCTTTTAGGATTAAAGGTGAACGGTGTTTATAGAATAAGGCGCTTAACTATAATTAAAATAATACTAGCAAATACAATCACATAAACAATGGTTAAGGGATTTTTATCAGTTAGGACGTCTAGTTCTGCTAAATATGACTGATTTGTCTATGCCGATAGTGCGCTAAGTTGGTTACATTCTATGAATCGATTTTACACAGGCTTTTTAGGTCAATATTATTCTGTTGTTGGCTATTCTCTATTATTACTCACTCTATCATCATTTATCCCTGTTTTTGGTGCGAAACCCGTGAAACCACCCATCGAAGATTTCTACAAAGATCGCTACATCATTGCAGAGTTTAAAGCGCAGTCTCAGTCCGATGATGGTTTGGTAACATTGAAAAAAGTTGCTGATATTTGGGGGCGCGCTAAAACAACAGAAACGCTTAAATTTCCAAGAAGAGAAACAGTATCTATTCAAGTAGGTGAAACATATATTGCGGTCTTTAGTTACCTTCGTAAACACCCTTTATACAGAGACGTGATTGAAGAAAACCCTGATGGACCAACGATTGTTCATGGGCTAGCTGGTGCCGCCATATATCGATCTGATGATGCATTAAAATACTTGTTTAAGGCAGCAGAAAAATCACACTCGGCAAATGAGATTGATGACCCCGAACAAACCATTGATGCCATTCTCGCGTTGCTTTTAGATGAAGGAAAGCCAAGAGAGCGTCGGCTGGCTTCTTTCCAATTTATGTTGAGCAATCAACTTCATGATCAGTTTAACGCAAAACAAGCGAAAGCGTATCAAGGCCTACTCAAATCTCAGAAATTACCAAACTTAGAACAAGAGCTCTTATTGACTGCTGCACGAGGGATGCCTTTAGCGCAGAGAGAAACCTGGCTGGTAAATTTATGTAGACAAACGGTTGATAGCGCCGGTGTTGAATACGATTTGATTAGCCTTGTACCGCTCAAAGTAAGGACTTGTGTTCGCATTATCGGTGACGAAGTTGAAGCCAAAGATGCAGATAGACTCACTGCTCTACTTTACTCTAACGCACCAGGGGTTAGTAAGGCAGCATTGCGCGCACTAGTGTCTTGGGATGAACAAAAGGCGTTAGAGATATTTCGTGAGGTCCTTGACGGTAATCCAGCCGTTCACAAAGAAACTCAACGTGTATTGCTCACTCAGATCCGTCAGCGAGAAAACACCCTTTAGCCGCTGTGCTTAGTTATGTCGATTTCGAGAGGAAGCTGTTAATAGAGTGGTAGCTGCGGCTTTCATAAAAGGCTTATACCAAGGAGGTGTAGGTTATTAAGAACCGAGGATTGGGAATTAGAGGATATTTTAATCATGAAATATTATTTTAGTGCTATGTCAGCATTGTTGCTGACAATTAGTGTGAGTGTCCATGCTCAAGATGGTCCATCTGCTGAGCTGGATGTCGGGTTAGAAAAAAAAGTAGTAAAACCTGAAAAGAAAATTAAAGCAGTAGGTTACGCTCGCAGCTTGGGATTGGCTGCTTTGCAGAAGCAGTATGAAAGTAACCTTAAAAGTGGTAAGGCTAAGAAGGAAAAACGTTCTGGCGAAATTAATATCCTCCGTTTACCTCCTGAGCTTGAACAACGAGGTAAACGTGCGCAAGAAGCTGAGCAAAATTCTGGACTTAAATTAAGCTCCGCTTTTGATTTCGTCCCTGTAGCGAATGCACCGAATGCCACTATTAGTGTTGAAGGTTACTCAAATGACGACAACGCTTCAGTTAATGGCACAAGAATTACACCGCCTGACACGAATGGTGATGTAGGTTTAACTCATTACGTGCAATACGTTAACCTAGGTTGGGTCTTTTTCAATAAAGACGGAACAACTGCTGGAGGTCCTTTCGCTGGGAACATTTTCTGGCAGGGATTTGGAGGCGTTTGTGAAACTGAAAATGCTGGTGACCCTATTGTGCTGTACGATCACCTAGCAGGTCGTTGGTTATTTAGCCAATTTACAGGCGGATCTATTGCTGATGGTCACCAATGTGTCGCTATTACTGATGGCGAAGATCCGACGGGTCCATACACATTGTATGACTTTATTGTGAGCCCAGGGGCATTTAATGATTATCCGAAAATTGGTGTTTGGCCTGACGGATATTACATGACTACACATGAATTTGCCGGTGGCTCGTTTGCTGGTGTGAATGTGACTATTTTTGATCGTGATGCCATGCTAGCGGGTGATCCTAATGCCGGCTTTATTCAATTCGAAAATGTCGGCGCCGGGAGTACCTTTGGTGCACAAATAGGGCACTTGGAAGGACCTGATTTACCACCAGCTGGAACGTGTAATCATATGGTTCATGCCACGGATGTTCAGGCATTTGGAATAGGTGGGGCTGATAGACTGCGTATGTGGGAAGTATGTGCCGACTTTGATAATCCATCAAATTCATCATTTACAGAGGTGGCTAGTGTTGCCGTTCCTGCATTTGATCAAAACTTCTGTGGCTTTAGTAGAGATTGTATAGACCAGCCTGGTACTCAAGCACTCGACGGTGTAGCTGGCTTTACAATGTATCGTTTTAATAACCGCTATTTCCCCTCTGAAGGTGTGCTTAAGTCTGCAGTAACAACTAATGTTGATGTTGGTGGAGATAGAGCGGGCGTTATGTGGGTTGGTTTAGATATCAATCCAACAACAGGAGTTGCGTCAGTTGGTGACAATGGTGATCTAGTCGGTGTTGTCGATTTTAATGACGGTCTCAACCGCTGGATGGGTTCTGCATCGGTAGATTCTGCGGGTAATATTGGTATTGGTTACACTCGTTCAAGCTCAACCTCTTTCCCTTCTATTTATTTTACGGTTCATGAGCGTGGTGTCGATGGGCCTGGTCAAGTTCAAACAGAGCAGGTGTGTGTCGACGGTACAGGTTCCACAACAGGAGCAAACCGCTGGGCAGATTATGCGAGTACAAGTGTTGATCCTGTCGACAATTGCACATTCTGGCATACCAATGAATATGTTGAGACAACAGGCTCTTTTGAATGGAATACGCGGGTTTGTGCGTTTACAGTAGCGTCATGTACTGGTGGTGGTGAGCCGCCACCACCACCACCTCCAGTTGCCAGCTGTTCATTTGAAGATGACTTCGGCACTTCCACTGGATGGACTATTGACCCATCTAGTGATTGTTCTACCGGAACTTATGTTAGGACCAACCCAACTCAACAAACTGTCGCTGGGATAATTACTCAGCCTGGTGGTGATTCTGACGGAAATGGTTTTGCAGTATTTACAGCAACCAACACAAGTGTCGGTAATGCTGATGTAGATGGCGGTGTTTGTGTAGCTCGCTCACCTAACGTCACGGTTAACGAAGCATCGCAACTGTCCATTGATTGGTTTCACGGGCAGCGTGATACTGGAGATGATCCGGGTGGTGATTTCTATCGCCTAGAGTTCTCGACTAATGGCGGCGCTAGTTTCAACAGCTTGGTTGATATTGGTGATGTTCGTACGGAAGCAAGCTGGACCAACGCTACAGCCAATATCCCAGCTGGCTCTGATGTTATCATCCGTGTCAGTACAAGTGACGGTAGTGGCCCAGGCGACATCATCGAAGGTGGTATCGACAATGTATCTATCTGTTCAACTAACTAGGGTGAATTGAGTAAGGTACTTGTAGGGTTATCCCTCAATATACAAAAGCATAAATCACACTGTCTGTGGTTTATGCTTTTTTTCTTTATACCACACATATAGATACTCTCCGATTGCATTTATATAACCGTATCTTGTGTGATATTTCTCTATCGATTGTCGGCAAAAGAACCGTAAAAGATTTCCAA
>CAZVDU010000025.1:17814-34808 GCA_964625615.1 uncultured Pseudoalteromonadaceae bacterium
CTGAATTCAAAGCGCGTGCGCAAGCAGATGACGGTGCAGTTACGCTAGATAAAATTGTAGATATTTGGGGGGAAGCTAAAGAAACCGAAGTATTAAAGTTTCCTAAGCGCGAAACGGTTCGGATTGAGCCAGGCATGCCATATATTGTTGTCTATAGCTATCTCCGCAAGCATCTTTTGTATCGTGATGTTATTGAAGAGAACCCAGATGGGCCGACCATTGTACATGGATTGGCTGGCGCAGCGATATATCGTGCAAATGATGCTTTGAGGTATTTGTTTAGTGAGCTTCAGAAAGATAAAGCTAATGTCGCCGTTGACGATGTCATCGACGCAATCTTTGTTCAACTGTCGAATGAAGAGAATACGCGTGAACGCCGCCTTGGTGTTTTCCAGTTTATGTTGAGTAATGATTTACATAGCCAACTCAGCAAAAAACAAGCTAAGGCATATCGCCGATTATTGAGCTCACAAAGACTACCTGATCTAGAACAAGAGTTGTTGCTCACTGCTGCTCGCCAATTACCGGTAAAACAACGGAAAAAGTGGCTTGTTAAGCTTTGCAGGCAAACCTTAGATAATGCTGGAATTGAATATGAGCTAACGAGTTTAGAGCCTATCAAGGTAAGAACTTGTGTTCGTGTTATTGGTGGTCATGTTGATGATCAAGATACCGAAAGGCTTACAGCATTATTGTATTCCAACGCACCAGGTGTCAGTAAAGCAGCATTAAGTGCTTTAGTCACTTGGGATAGCTACCAAGCTTTAGACATATTCCGGCAAGTACTAAATGCTGACAAACCCTTACATGAAGAAACTCATCGCGTGTTGGTGTCAAGAACCCGTGGGTGAGTCGAATATTCCTTTCTTCTCGAACGGAGAAGGTGGTTTCCCATTATTCAGAGGTTTCTCTTCTATAGGTAACAGGTGTTGCTTGTGGGTAGGTGACTTTGTTGTAAATGAATTAAGAGAAAGCTAGCTGTACTTTCTCTGGAGCTTATATCAAGGCTGGCATAAGTTTTTGAAATCAAGGAGTGGTTTTCTTAGGATACTTTAAACAATGAAACATTATTTAAGTTTTTTTTCAGCATTATTGCTGATGATTGGAGGGAGCTCTCAAGCACAGGAACTCCCAACTGCTGAGTTAGAAAATAAGCAAGCTAAGTCGGGGAAGAAGATCCGAGCAGCTGCTTATGCTCGAACGAAAAGCTTACATGAACTGCAAAAACAACTGACAGTTAATAGACAAGCAGGTGTGGCTAAGCAAAGTAGTGAAGGTGTCGAGGGCGAGATTAATGTTATTCGCTTGCCTCCACAACTTGTTGAGAGAGGTAAGCAAGGGCAAGAAGCTCAACTCAATCTAGGAGTTCAACTGAGCAGTGCTTTTGATTTAGTGCCGACTGCAAATACGCCGACAGCTAACCTCAGCGTAGAAGGGTTTTCAAATGATGATAACGCAAGTGTTAATGGTGTAAGGATCACGCCGCCAGACACCAATGGTGATGTTGGTTTAACGCATTATGTTCAGTACGTTAACTTAGGTTGGGTCTTTTTTAATAAAGACGGAACAAGAGCGAGCGCTCCTATGCCAGGCAATGTTTTTTGGCAAGGTTTTGGCGGTGTTTGTGAGACCGAAAATGCGGGTGACCCTATAGTTGTTTATGATCACTTGGCAGGTCGTTGGTTATTCAGCCAATTTACAGGTACTGCAATTGCTGATGGACATCAGTGTGTGGCGCTTTCCGATGGTGAAGATCCAGCAGGCCCTTACACGTTATATGATTTCGTAGTCAGCCCTAATGGCTTTAATGATTATCCTAAGATAGGCGTATGGCCTGACGGTTATTATATGACAACACATGAGTTTAGCCCTGGCTTTACCGGTGTTAATGTCAATATATTCGACCGTGAGGCGATGTTAGCAGGTGACCCTAATGCGAGCTTTATTCAGTTTCAAAGCATCGATGGTGGTAATGCATTCGGCGCAGAGGTTGGTCATTTAGAAGGCCCTGATTTACCTCCAGCGGGAACTTGTAACCGAGTTGTACATGCAACAGATGTTCAATCATTTGGTGTGCCTGGCTCAGACCGAATTCGTATGTGGGAAGTTTGTGCTGACTTCGACACTCCTACTAACTCAACGCTGACAGAAATAGCCGGTGTTGCACTGCCAGAGTTTGATCAAAACCTGTGTGGGTTCAGCCGTGATTGTATTGAACAGCCAGGTGCAGGTTCACTTGATGGTCTAGCTGGCTTTACTATGTATCGTTTTAATAACCGTTATTTCCCATCTGAGGGCGTATTGAAGTCAGTTGTGACGACTAATGTCGATGTAGGAGGAGACCGAGCTGGTGTCATGTGGGTTGGTCTAGATATTAATCCAACGACGGGTGCTGCATCCATTGGTGATAATGGTGATTTAATTGGCGTTGTTGATTTTGATGACGGGCTTAATCGTTGGATGGGCTCAGCTTCTGTCGATGGTGTGGGTAATATAGGTATAGGCTATACGCGTTCAAGCTCTACATCTTTCCCATCTATCTACTTTACGGTTCATGAGCGAGGTGTTGATGGTCCTGGGCAAGTTCAAACAGAGCAAGTTTGTGTGAACGGCACAGGCTCAACCACAGGTGCAAACCGTTGGGCAGATTATGCAAGTACGAGCGTAGATCCGGCAGATAATTGTACGTTTTGGCATACGAATGAATATGTAGAAACGACAGGGTCTTTCGAATGGAATACGCGTGTTTGTGCATTTACTTTGGCATCTTGTACAGGTGGCGAGCCACCACCTCCTCCGCCACCGATTGATGATGCAGTAGCTGACGCCGGCCCAGATCAAAATGTTAGGCGTCGTGATACAGTCACTTTAGATGGCTCAGCTTCTACAGATGCGACTAGCTTCCAATGGACTCAAATTTCGGGACAGTCGGTTAGCATCACTAATGCTAATCAAGCTGTTGCTAGCTTCCGAGCTAGTATAAGGGTTCGTCGCGGGCAGACAGTGCCTCTCGTTTTTGAGCTAACAGCTAGTAATTCTCAAGGTAGCAGTACGGATACAGTTACTATTAATGTGACTCGCTAACAAACCGTAGTAGTTGTCTAATATAGCCGCCACCTTAATGTAGGTGACGGCTTTTTATTTCCCGCCGTAAATGAAATAAATAATCTCGATAGCTCCGAGCCTACAGGCTAATTTTTAAGCTTCATAATTAATTCAGTTAAAATTCAGTCCAGTGATCCTAGGCTTATTATGACTAAAGTAAGGATTGAAATTATGAAACAGGCTCTCTCAAGTTTATTAATTCTGTTGGCTATTACGCCCTTGGCGCAAGCACACCATAGTAGAGGCTATTACCAAGCCAAAGTAGTCGATGCGACTCCCATATACAGATACAAGACAGTGAAGGCTCCTAGAGAAGTTTGCTACCACGACCGTTCTAAGCGTCGTAAGTATGATAAGGATGCAGTTGTTGCAGGAAGCATAGTAGGAGGAGCACTCGGCTACGCAGCAGGAAATAAGGGACATAAAGGGTTAACAGCTTTGGCAGGCGTTGTTCTAGGTGGAGCCGTCGCTAAGGAGCTAACTGATGAACACCCAAAAGGCCATGCGTATTGTGAAACGCATTATAAGAGAGAAAAAGTCCGTGTATTGAAAGGGTATGATGTTACTTATCGACATCGAGGTAGAATCTATAGCACCTATAGAGAAGATTACCCAGGGAAACGTATCCGAATTTATTATTAATGGTATAAGTAAGAAATGCTAGAGTTAGCTTTATGTTGGCTCTACATATGCCACAACATAACCCAAAGAATTACTGCAATGTAACTTTATTCCATCTCCCTAGCTTTTGACAGAGCCGACGCGATAATACCAGCAGGCATAGAAACAATTCCTAGACCAATCATAAGAATTAAGAATGTGAAAATTTTACCACCAACGGTAATAGGTGTAATGTCACCATACCCTACAGTTGTAAGCGTTGCTACAGCCCACCACAAGCTGTGGAAAATTGAACTGAATTGCTCTGGCTGCGATGGGTTCTCAAAGTAGTATATGCCTACTCCGGCTAAATAAAGAATAATGAGTGCCGAAAAAGAGAACAAAATGAGTTCTTCTTTAGCAAGAATAAACGCCCTGTGAAACCTTCTTGCTGCCTTGCTATACCTCGCGAGCTTTATTATCCGAATAAGCCTTAATAGTCTAAAGGCTCTCAAAGAACGTAGGTCAAGACCTGTAGATAAATAAAAGGGGAGTATCGCAAAGAAATCGATAACGCCAAAAAATGAAAAAATAAATCTTTTTTTGTTAGTCGCTACAATTAGCCTACTGAAATACTCAAGCGTAAAAATCAGTACAGATGTAACTTCAATTACTCTTAAAGTTACCTTTGTCTCATGAGAAAGGTTAGGAAGGGTTTCAACTGAAAAACTGATAAGTGAGAGTACAATCAACGCTTGAATAGAGAGGTCAAAAGCCTTTCCAAGCTTCGTATCTGAACTCTCTATTATTTCTTTTATAGTTGGCATAGAAGCTCCTCTGGTAATATGTAAATTATGCTAACTCACATATAGTGTTAAGAGAATATTAATTACCTGACTTGTTGGTGAGATCGCTTTTTATACTTACTGCGCAAAGTAGTGAACAGCATTACACAACCGCTTAGCCAAATTAAAAGTAGTATGATGCCTGTGGGAAGGAATACCCATAGTTTGGCGTCGTCAAAAAACCAACTGCCGTCATGTATGGCTTCTATGGTATCTGAGCGCCGATAAGCGGTTTGTAATATACTGGCATCCGCTGTGCTAATTTGAATTTCCCAATGGCTGTTCGATTGTATTTTGACAATACCTTTATTTGGCCTTACATCTAATCGGTCGATATCTTCCCAAGTCTTAATTTGTGCCTCTTTTACCGAAGTTGCAGCCAGTAAAATGTCTTCAAAGTTAATATCTAATGTATGAATCCCTGTTTTCTTTGTAGGTGGCTGGATCCAGTCAAATTCCTTTTTAACTTGCAATAAGATACCTGTTGAGATGACAACAAGTACAGGGAGCAAAATAACGAGCGCAGCCCATAAGTGGAAGTGTCGGCTGATTCTTCGATACTGCACAGGGTGCCCTCAATTGTCATTAACATTAGTATGAGACTGCCAATATATCGAAACGTGAAGTGCTTTGCAGCTTTTCAACGGTGAGAAAAGGTGAATGAGGTAAGTAATACGATCAAAGAAACACTGAATCGATCAGTGCTCCTTTTAAGTGTGATTAAAATCGATCGTTAAGCGGCAACAGGGTTGATCAGTGACGGCTTTTCGGCTTTACCCTGTGTACCTTTAATAATCGGATCTTTCGGTTCTTTGTACAGCATAGGCGCTAGCTTAGCGTTAATACATTCTCTGATATCGTGTGGCCGATAGCCCGACTTTACCTTGATACGTACATGAGGGATCCTTGCAGCATCAAGCGAACCACTTATAAACCAATCACGTTGTGTCTTGTATCCATCTTTACCGCTTTTATGTACTAGATCAATAGCAACTACCGGACTCATATCTTCTTTCGAGCATAATACAAAGTCCAGTTGCTTACCCGAAGCCCGCATAAGTGCTGAACGGCTCGTTCTCTTGTCGGTCCCTTGGCGAACAGCCAGTATATCGGCCACTTTGACACGGCAGATAACTTTATACTGATTGCCCACAGCAGCCTCTATCAATTGCAAGAACGTACGTTCAGTTGGGGTGAATAAGTTAGTTTTCTTCTTAAAAGGGAAAGCGAGGTTATTCTCGTTCAGTTTAATGGCGCCTACAGCGACGACAATTAATAAAATCATTAGGACAATGGCAAGTTCCATACTTTTTTCCTCTAAAATGTATCCCCGCCGCTCTTCAACATACACGGTTGTTGGCTTTATAAACGTACTTGTCACATGGATTAACTATGTCACAAGTACCTCGTTTATCTGCCGCCTAAGTGCATGTCGAAATCCATAGGGTATAAAACGACAAAACTTTGACTCTGCGTCAATTGTTCTTAGTTACAGCAAAGGAGATGCCAGTTTTTATAATTTGGAAAAATTAGAAGGTAGGGCTTAAACCACCCGAGTTAAGCTACAATGCTCGTTTCATAAGAACATCTACCTGACTACCAGGACCATCTTTAGAGATAATGACGATAGGGTTGTTGTTGTTGAAGTGCAGTACGCGTCGTCCTTTCATGAGTGTGTCCTTATCTGTTTGCCCGAGTTCTTCTAGATAGAAGTTTGCTGCGCCATCAATATCTGTATTGGCATGATAGGTTATTGTTGCTGGAAAGCTATCATCAAACATTTGGCAAAGCTTAGCGTTTGGGTAGAGTGGTAATTGATGAAAAGTCGTTGGGCAAGCGTTATCTAATGCCTCATTTTGGGCTTTAACTGGGTTTGTATATGTACCGCTTGTTAGTACTAAGGAGGTACATAAGATTGTTTGCTTTATCATCACTGTATTACTCACTACTATTTCCATTAACTATAGTTTTTTTAGGTGAACGTAGCAATTGATGACGACTTCAACACTGCCGTTATTGAGTATGGTAAATACTGTAAAGGTATAGAAAACAACGTGATTTTTAGTAGGGCACAGTTTAAGGTATTGCGGTTTTAAGAATACTCTGTTCAAGGATATAGGGCCTAGTCACTGATGCTGGATAATAAAACCTTCAAAGTTGTCGAACTCATCACGTTGTTTGTTGGGATGCCACTTTTATTAGTAAGCTCATTTAACATTCTGTATTCACTTGTACTTGTGTTGTTGTGCTTGTTCTATATTGGCTGGCAACTTAGAAGCCGCTTAGGCATGACAAAAAAGGCGTTCTGGCAAACAAAATGGTCGGACTTGTGGCCTGTTATTACGCTTAGATTTTTAATATTTGCTGTTGCGACTACAGCTTTTGTTGCTTTTAACACACCAGAAGATCTGTTCGTTGTAGTGGTACAAAAGCCTTTGATGTGGATAGGGATCAGTATCTTTTATACGCTGGTGTCGACCTTACCTCAAGAAGTCATATACAGAACTTACTTCTTTGCGCGCTATTCAGATCTTACTGACAATAAGTGGCTTTTTATCCTGATTAATGCTTCCGTATTTTGTTTTGCCCACATCTTTTTTAAAGACAGCTTAGTGTTTTTTCTGACATTCTGTGGCGGGGTTTTATTTGCGATGACCTACCGTAGAACCCAATCCCTAGTGATAACAGTGGTCGAGCACTCGTTGTACGGTTTGTGGTTGTTTACCGTCGGCATGGGCAGAATGCTTTACTTTCCTATGCCTTAGAGGCATGTTCGTTAGGGTGTGAGTTCTGCTGAATAGTGAACTTTGCGTGTATTATCAATAATAATGGCATCATAGCCCGGCGTTTTATTCACTAAATCCATGCCACGCTGAACACCTAGAACAAAAACTGCCGTTGAAAGTGCGTCATTAAGTGTGCTTCTTTCACCGATTATCGACACACTTTGTACCTCTTGCGCTGATTTCCCCGTCTTAGGTGACAAGATATGATGATACCGCTGCCCGTCTTCCTCAAAATAACGTTCATAGTCGCCTGATGTTGATAACGCCGTATTCTCTAACGGCAATACAATTGCTTGTTTATCAGACTTTCTTGGATCTTTGATGCCTACGATCCAAGGCCTGCCTCGCCTATCACCGAGTAATTTTGTATCACCACCTGCTGTCACTAGCGCATGTTCAATGCCCATGTCTGCCAGTAGCCTTATGGCATTATCGACAGCATGGCCTTTAGCGATGCCACCTAAATCAATCTTAACGTCTGCATGCTTGAAGAAAACGGTTTGTTCGTCATCATCTAAGACAATGTGCTGGAAGTCGATAGCATTCAACAATTGTTCTACATCGGTATCGCTGGGTTTTTGTTTTTCTCGGTAGTTAAACAAAAAACCGACACTTGCAAAGGTAATATCAAAGGCACCATAAGTTTCTTTAGATAGCTCAATAGATAATGTGAGTAAATCATATAGTTCCTTCGAAATACGAACAGGCTTTTGAGCAGCGAGTCGGTTTATCTTTGAAAGCTCGCTGGTTTTAATATAAGGGCTCATTAGCTGATTGATGCGTTCCATCTCGTGCATAACAGCATTAATTGCACTCTGGCCTTTTTCAGCTTCTGTAGACCAGATTTCCGTTCGAATATTGGTCCCCATAATGCCTTGGCTTTCTATGTACCATTCGGCCTTTACTCTCGGTGATAAACTCAGGCTACAAAATGCGAATGTATAGAGAAGAGGCTTGACGAGTTGTCTAATCAAAGGAGAGGCCTAACTGGTATAAATCATTCTTCTTTAAGCCATAATGTGCGGCGGTGATAGCTGCGGCTTTCTTCAGAGGTAACTCTGCTTTGAGTGATTTAAGTAAATCGATTGCTTCACTAGGCATACTGTTATTGGCTTTCTTAAGGCCAGAAACGAGCAAAACAAACTCACCTTTTTGATGCGCTAACTCTTCGTCCAACCACTGTAATATATCGCTTGCGCTGCCCGACACGAAATTCTCAAATGCTTTAGTAAGCTCTTTGGCAAGTACTAGCTTTCTCTCGTTACCGAAGACAGTTTCCATCATCGCAATAGTATCTCGCACTCGCCTTGGTGCTTCATAGAAAACGGTTGTATTGGATTCATTGAGAAGTGCTTCGAGTGCTTCTTTTTTAGCTTGCTGTTTAACAGGTAAAAAGCCTTTGAAGGTAAAACGGTCTGTTGCTAAGCCTGATGCAGACAATGCTGTGATGGCTGCACAAGCGCCGGGCAGCGCAACCACTTTAATTTGCTCCCCACGACAGTGATTAACCAAGGTGTACCCGGGATCACTGATCAACGGTGTTCCTGCATCAGAAATGAGCGCGATATTATCACCTTGCTTAAGTTTGTCGGCGAGAAAGGATGCGCGTTTGGCTTCGTTGTGTTCGTGAAGTGACGTCAAAGCCGTATTAATTTGATAATGTTGTAACAATCTTTGACTGTGTCTTGTGTCCTCACAGGCGACTAAATCGACTGACGAGAGTACCTCTATAGCGCGATGCGTAATATCTTGCATGTTTCCAATAGGTGTTGGCACTATGTATAAGATACCCTTATCTTGCATTAGCGATCGCTCTTTGATTGTGTTCATGTGCTAGCCATTTTAAACTATACCTGAGTGGTTTGGGTATAAACAAAAGATAAAGTTAATTTATTTCTGGATGCTATTTTGTTGTTAAGAGTTATTGTATTTTTATTGATTGCCGTTGGGCTTGTTTCTTGTGGTTCTTCGCCGCAAAAAAAGCCTGATGCACCAATAGAAACAGTTGTTGAAGAGGTTGTAGCTCAAGAGGCGCAAGTAGATACAGCATACTTCCTAGAGCAGGCAAGGCAATCGGAAGGCTCTGCGAGGCAGCAATGGTTGCTAAAAGCAGCCGATAGCTTTAGCGATGATGCGTGCGACCGTGCCTCATCAATAGCTGCTCTCTTGCTCCCTGAGCTTGAATCAAATATCGATAAGACACAAGCTAACCTCATTATTGCTGAGTGCCTTATTTTAAGAGAACAAATGGAGCTAGCTGAAAAGTATGCGGGCAGGTTGTCGTTGCAGGTGGGTTTTGATAGGCGTATAGCTGCATTGCGTTACGCTTTGTATGCACATCAGCAGCGGTGGTTAGATGCGGCGGAAGAACTTGTTAAATCGGCTGCTGAAGAGCCCGAATTGTCTAACAAAATGTGGCCTTTGTTATCGAATATATCTGACAAAGATTTCCAACGCATTAGTCTAGGTAACACCAATCTACAGCCTTGGTTGCAACTCAATGCTGTAGTGCGTGCTCACGCTGCTGATTATCAGACATTTACGCAAGAAGTCGCTTTTTGGCAAAACTCCGTTGGTGATCGGTTGCAAATTCCTTTGCCTGAAAATGTTGTTTCCGCACAAGGTGTAGAAGCTCTCACACCACAAAAAATAGCGGTTATATTGCCATTAACGGGGCGATTGGCGATGCAAGGACGTGCACTTAAAGATGGCATCCTTAGTGCTTATTTTAATGAAACAGATGTTAAACCTGAGCTTGTATTTATTGATTCAACACGTCCGGAAGATGGCGCTAACATACTACAAAATGAAGATTACCAGCTTGTTATTGGGCCTTTGATCAAAGATAACATTCAAGTTTTTGCCCCTTTTATTAAGCTGGGCGTACCTGTTATCGCACTCAATCGTGATGATACCGCAATGCCTGAACGAGAGTACTATTACTACTCTTTAGCACCTGAAGACGAAGCGTTACAATTAGCAAGACACTTGGAAAGCCGAGGATTGAAAGAACCTATCATCATTGCTGAGTCGAATAGTGTGGCGCAGCGAATGAAAGGCGCATTTGTGAACTATTGGCAGGAGAGTCGGTCTAGAACACCCATAGAAGTTGATTATAGCGACAGTAAAACGATGCGTGACGGTATTAGCGCAGCGATGGGGGTTGCGCCAAGCAAAGCGCGTATTCGACAAATAAACGCATTGGTCAGGCAAGAAGTGTATGCGTTTGAACGAAATCGACGCGATATAGACGCTATCGTTGTTTTCGCCAATGCCGAACAAACAGAATTGATTAATCCCGTTATTGAAACAAGTATTAGCCCTTTTGCTGACATCTTGCCTGTATTTGCATCGTCACGTAGCCATAGTTTAGAAATGAGTAATAATAGCTATCGTGATTTAAGAAACCTGAATTTTATCGATCTTCCATGGATGTTGCCTGAACACTCATGGCAAGGGTTATCGAGAGAAGCGCAAGCGTTGTGGCCACAGCGAACAGATACGGACTACCGCTTGTTTGCCATGGGGTATGACGCCTACAACCTCGTTCCTCACTTGCGTCATATGGCGCTTTTCCCTGAATATCAATTTAATGGGCTAACCGGCCGATTGAGTTTAGATACCGAGCAGCAAGTACAAAGAAGGTTGCCTTGGGGGCGTGTCCAGCAAGATAAGGTTGTTAGGCTTGACTTGGATTAAATCCACAGCACAAAAAGTACGTGGCCTGACATCTAGACTGAGAGGTGAACAAGCGGAGAAGGACGCTAAACAATACCTTCAACAACAAGGTCTTATTTTTATCGAACAGAACTTTCATTGTCGACGAGGCGAAATAGATTTGGTTATGCAAGATGGTGAAGAGATTGTGTTTGTTGAGGTGAAATATAGAAGTAGCAGTTCGCATGGTTCAGCAGTCGATTATTTTGACTGGCGGAAAAAACAAAAAGTTGAGTCTGCGGTTGCAGTCTATATGCATAAAAAGCAGTTAAACCCAGCAATTGTGCCTCATCGACTGGATTTAATTGCTATAGATAACGAGCGAATTGAGTGGATTAAACAGGTATAATTAAACAAATAAATGCTAGGCCGTTATACAGATTGATATAAATAGGATTTTTCATGATAGAAAAAATTAAAGAGAACTTCAGAGAAAGTATTCAGACAAAGATTGCTGCTGGCGAAGTTCTTCCCGAGGTGATTGAAAAGGCGGGGCAATTAATGGTCGAGGCGCTTATCCGAGGGAATAAAATCTTGTCTTGTGGTAACGGCGGTTCAGCAGGCGATGCTCAGCACTTTTCTTCAGAGTTATTAAATCGATACGAGCGAGACCGCCCCAGTTTACCGGCAATGGCATTAACGACAGACAGCTCAACGATTACCTCTATTGCTAACGATTACAGTTATGATGAAGTATTCAGTAAACAAATTAGAGCGTTGGGACAGCAAGGAGATATTTTGTTAGCTATCTCCACCAGTGGAAACTCTCGTAATGTCATTAAAGCGATGGAAGCGGCTGTTTCTCGCGATATGACAATAGTAACGCTGACAGGGCGTGACGGAGGGGAAATGGCAGGCCTTTTAGGCGAGAACGATGTTGAAATTCGAGTGCCATCTAATCGCACTGCCCGAATCCAGGAAGTACATTTATTAGTTATTCATAATCTGTGTGAAACAATAGACGATAGTTTGTTTCCTGAAGAGAGTGCGGAGTAAGTTACGTGGTATCGAATAAGCTAAATAAAGTCTTAGCATTGGTTGTATTGTTAGGTGCTTTGCAGGGCTGTGCTGCACTTGTTGTCGGCGGCGGAGTGGGGGCTGCGTCGGCGGTGCATGATAGGCGTACATTTGGTACGCAAATAGATGACAAAACACTGGCAACACGGATCAGAGTTAAGCTACGTGAGAGTGAGAATGTTAAAGAGTTTGCGCATGTTGAAGTGGATGTTTTCAATGGTGTAGCTTTGCTGGTGGGGCAGGCACCGAATGATACCTTAAAGCGTGAAGCTCAAACTGCTGCAGAGAGTGTGAAGAACATTGCCAAGCTACATAATCAAATTCGAATCGGCCCACCGACAGCAATAACCACACGCACGAATGATGTTTGGATCGCTAATAAGATCAGGGCTAATCTTATTGCCAATAAAAACATTGATGGCTTGCATATTAAAGTCGTAGTGGAAGACTCCGAAGTTTTTCTTATGGGGTTGGTGTCGAGTTCAGAAGCTAATATCGCTGTCGATGTCGCACGCAATACGAAGGGTGTTATTAAGGTGGTTAAAGTGTTTGAATTACAGTCTTAATCAATAGGGTAGGTTGTTTATACCTAATAAAAAAGGAGCTGAAAGCTCCTTTTTTAATGCAACAAGAAAACAAACAAAGCTATTTTACTATAGTAAGAGTTGGTTTTTTCTTCTCAGGTTTAACGGGCTCTGCTGGACTATCGATAGTCTCTGCCTCTTCCTGTTCTGTTGCTATTTCTTCCGCAGTAAATAATGTACCTGCACCATTTTCTTTTGCATAGATAGCTTGAACTGCGGCGCATGGAACCATGAGGCTGCGAGCTATCCCCCCAAAACGTGCTTCAAAGGTAACATCAATATTACTGATAACCAGTTTAGCACAAGCTGTAGGAGAGACGTTTAGTACAATCTGACCATCTTTTATATGCTCTTGAGGCACTTGGACACCAGAAATAGTTGCATCAACGACTAAATGAGGTGTTAAGTCGTTGTCCACAATCCAGTCGTAGAATGCACGTAAAAGATAAGGTTGGTTAGACGTCATTTGCATAATTAGAACTTACCCCTTTACAGAGGATTGTGTATCTCACGCTCTTGATCAGTCAATGAAGCAACAAATGACTCACGTTCGAAGATACGTTCCATATACTCTTTAACTTCTAGACTCCCTGAACCCGTCAGCTCAATACCTAGGGCTGGCAAACGCCATAACAAAGGAGCCATATAGCAATCGACTAAGCTAAACTCTTCACTCATAAAGTAAGGATTGTCTGCAAATAGAGGTGCTAAGCTAAGTAGTGACTCTCTGAGCTGTGTACGTGCTGCAACAACATCACCTTCACCTTTAATGATTTGGTCAGCTAAAACATACCAGTCATTTTGAATTCTGTGCATCATCAAGCGACTTTGTCCGCGAGACACAGGGTATACAGGCATTAGGGGAGGATGTGGGAAACGCTCGTCCAAATACTCCATAATGATATGTGAAGTGTAGAGAACAAGATCTCTGTCAACTAAGGTAGGTACAGTGCCATATGGGTTAAGTTCCAAAAGGTCTTCTGGAAGGTTTTTTGCGTCGACATAGCTTATCTCAACACCAACGCCTTTCTCAGCTAAAACTATACGTACTTGATGACTATAGATGTCCACCGTGTCAGAAAATAACGCCATAATAGAACGTTTATTTGCGGCTACAGCCATTAACTATCCTCCAAAAAATTCATTTAAATGCGTCTATACAAAAGATCGCAAACTTAATTAATTGCTTCAACAACAATGATTAAACTTTCTAAGCCTACGTTACTTATGTAATGCGAGAGAGTTAAATCTATTAGCAACAGATAACAAAAAAGGGGCTAGTTTGCCCCTTTTTGGATTATACACGATATTGATCTGAATTAGTGCACTTCGCGCCAATATTCTTTCTTGAGTAAGTAAACCAACACTAAGAGAACCAACAAAAATATAATGACATTTCGGCCAATAGCTTCTGACTCTAAGCGACTAGGTTCTCCGGCATAAACTAAGTAATTTACCAGATCCAACATGGCAGCATCATATTCACTTTCGCTCATCGTGCCGGTGCCGTCGCTCTTCAAGCCGACATAACGGTCTTGCATCTCTCCGTCTATTAAGCGTTTTTCCGTTGTTTCCGTTGGTACACCTTGCAGCTCTTGCAACACATGTGGCATACCAACTTCTGGAAATACCTTATTATTGACACCAAATGGACGGCTTTCGTCTACATAAAATGTACGTAAGTATGTGTATACCCAGTCAGCTGTGCGTACACGAGCTACCAATGTTAGGTCAGGCGGCGGAGCACCAAACCATGCCGCAGCTGAATCTGAGCTCATATTATTGGTCATATGATCACCAACTTTTTCGCCTGTAAACTGCAAATGTTCTTGCCCAAGCTCAAAAGGAATATCGAGATCATCAAACGTACGCTGATAACGTTGATACTGCATTTGGTGACAACCTAAGCAGTAATTAACAAATAATTGAGCACCACGTTGCAGAGATGCTTTGTCTGTTAAATCATAGTTAGCTTTGTCTAAGTGATAACCACTTCCAGCAGCCATTGCTAAACTAGGTAATAGTAAGGCAAGAGTAAGAATAAGTTTTTTCATTATTTCGTAATCCTTGCTGGTAGTGGTTTCGTTTTCTCATTCTTACTGTAGATTACGAGTAAAGCAAAGAAAGCAAAATACATAATTGTGCATATTTGAGAAAGCGTGATTTTCCATGATGCCTGTGGTGTTCCACCCAAATAACCTAATACGATAAACACAGCAGCAAAAACAAGCAGATTGACTTTATGCAAGCCTGAACGGTAACGCCAAGAGCGAACACTTGACCGGTCAAACCAAGGCAATAGCGCCAAGCATATGATTGCAGCAAACATTGCAATAACACCAAACAACTTATCTGGAACAGCTTTCAAAATGGCGTAGAAAGGTGTGAAGTACCAAACAGGGAAGATATGTTCTGGCGTTTTAAGCGGATTAGCAATTTCAAAGTTAGGGTGTTCTAAGAAATAACCACCAAGTTCAGGGTTAAAGAACAACACATAAGTAAAGCCGAGCAAGAAAATACTAAAGGCAACTAAGTCTTTCATCACAATATGCGGGAAGAACGGCACTACATCATCAATAATGTCATATTTATTGGTGTAGTATTCATGCATTTCAAACTTAGTTTTTTCATCGTCACTCAATGACCCTTTCTTACGTTTTACTTCAACGCCGTCCGGGTTATTAGAGCCTACTTCGTGTAATGCAATGATATGCAAGAACACTAGGATAACGATAACCAAAGGTAGAGCGATAACATGTAATGCAAAGAAACGATTCAGTGTGGCACCAGAGATAACGTAGTCACCTTGTATCCAAACAACTAAATCAGGGCCAATAACAGGGATGGCACTGAATAGAGATACAATAACCTGAGCACCCCAATATGACATTTGTCCCCACGGTAAAACGTATCCCATGAAAGCTTCTGCCATTAAGGCGAGATAGATAAACATCCCGAATAACCAGAGTAGCTCTCTTGGTTTTTGGTATGAGCCGTAGATCATGCCGCGGAACATATGTAGATAGACAACAATAAAGAATGCTGATGCGCCTGTACTGTGCATGTAGCGCAATAGCCAACCGAACTCGACATCACGCATGATATATTCAACAGAAGCAAACGCACCTTCAGCCGAAGGTTCGTAACTCATAGTAAGCCATATGCCGGTTACGATTTGGTTAACTAATACGATAGTGGCTAAGAAGCCGAACACATACCAGAAGTTCATATTCTTAGGCGCAGGGTATTGAATCGCGTGCATGTTCGCAACGCGCATCATAGGTATACGGTATTCAATCCAATCTAGTAGATTCTTCCACATGATTAAGCTCCCTCCGCTTCTGAGCCGATAATGATCGTATTATCGTCGACATATTGATAAGGAGGAACAACCATATTACTTGGTGCCGGAACACTTTGGAATACGCGGCCAGCCATATCGAACTTGGAACCATGACAAGGGCAGAAAAAGCCTTCAGGGACACCCACAACGTGCTCTTCGAATGCTCCACCCTTAAGATGCTGAGGTGAACACCCAAGATGAGTACAAATCCCTACAAGCACCAAATACTCGTCTTTTAACGAACGATATTGGTTTCGTGCAAACTCAGGTTGTTGGTCCTTTTCGGAATTAGGATCTTTCAACTGATCTTCGTGCTTGCTAAGTGCTGCAAGTGCTTCAGCTGGTCGTCTAACAATCCAGACGGGTTTACTTCGCCACTCTACACGGAGCAATTGCCCCGGCTCAACTTTGCTGATATCAACTTCGACATCGGCACCTGCTGCTTTTGCTCGTTCGCTGGGATTCCAAGACGCGATAAAAGGTACTGCCGCACCTATTACTCCCACACCACCGACAACTGATGTCGCTACTGTGAGAAAACGACGCCGGTTGTTATCTACGGGCGCATTGCTCATTCACTTCTCTCCGGAGTTTGGATTTAGTGCTTTTGCCATTCAAATTTCTACGAATTTGTTTAGGACAAAAATGTACTTTCAGTTAACGGGAAATGATAAAAGAAAACACAGACTGAACACAAGGAATTACTGTGTAAAACATTGAATTAACTGGGTGAAAGTATGTTTACTGGCTTAAGAATGCCGATCTCAGCATCAAGAGGGCTATAAATCTATGCGATTCAGTTGGTTCTTGAAACGAGAAGATGTGCTCACAGAGGTATTATAACCAATAAAAAACCCGACTTAGCGTCGGGTTTTTCAACATTAATGCTATTAATCTCGAATAGATTAACGTTTTGAGTATTGAGGACGCTTACGCGCTTTATGAAGACCAACCTTCTTACGCTCAACTTTACGTGCATCACGAGTAACATAACCCG
>CAZVDU010000026.1:0-21429 GCA_964625615.1 uncultured Pseudoalteromonadaceae bacterium
TTGTTCGGCGTTGATGGGTTTATTAAAGCGTAAAAATTCAGATAGAAAAATAACGGGGGTAATACTTAGGTATTGATTTCAATACCAAATTAATTAGGTGTTTATAATATTAATAGATAAACCACTGAATTTGTTTGATTTAATAACTATTTTTCGAAGGATTAATTTAATTCGTAAAATGAAATTAAATGATGTGAAATTAATCTTGATCTTTATTTTCATATATGCGATTTTTCACATATGTGAAAAATCATATGTGATATGCCTTTAAACCCCTGTAAATTTTATAAATGCCTTGCCGATGACACACGCTTGAAAGCGATATTACTTATTTCGCAAGTAGGTGAAGCTTGTGTATGTCATTTCGTCGATGCACTTAAACTTGATCAACCCAAAATATCTCGTCATTTAGCGGAACTTCGTAAATGCAACATCCTTAAGGATGAGAGGCGAGGGAAGTGGGTTTACTATCAACTACACCCTCAATTACCTCAGTGGGCTATTGCAGTTATTCAAGAAACGGCGAAAAGTAATGCTGATTACTTTGACGATACGCTGATACTTATTCAAGCATCAATGAACCAAGGTTGTTAATATGATAAAGGTTCTTTATATCTGCACACATAATAGGTGTCGCAGTATTCTATCCGAAGCTATTACTAATGCTATGTCCAATGGTTTGCTTTTGGCTAAAAGTGCAGGCAGTCAACCTGTAGGCGAAGTACATCCTCTATCGATCAAATACTTAAGTCAAACGGGTTATTCAACTCAAGGGTTGAGGAGTCAATCATGGGAAGACTTCGAAGAGTTTCAACCCGATCTGGTCATTACAGTGTGCGATTCCGCTGCTGGCGAGGCTTGTCCCGTTTATTTTGGAAAAAGCGTAAAGGTTCATTGGGGATTGCGTGATCCCTCAAAAGTGTTTGGCTCAGAGAATGAAAAGGAACAAGCTTTTTTGATGTGTATTGATGAAATCGTTGAAAGAGTGAACAAGCTCATCATGATAGCAGAGAAGAACCTGGCTGGTGATAACTTGCGTTTTGCATTAAAAAGCATAGGACCTCAGTAATGAATGCGATAGATACAAGTCTTCCTAATATCAATAATGAGAAATTCTATATACCGCAGCACGATGCTACTGAACCTAAGCCTCGAATTTTGTTGTTATACGGTTCATTGCGGGAACGTTCTTATAGTCGATTGGTTATTGAGGAAAGCGCTCGATTGCTAACTGCATTTGGCGCCGATATTCGAATATTTGATCCAACAGGGTTACCACAAACTGATCTCGACGAAGAATCACACCCGAAGGTTCAAGAGCTAAGAGAACTCATGATATGGTCCGAAGGGCAAGTTTGGTGTTCACCAGAGCGCCACGGCTCAATTACAAGCATCTTTAAAAGCCAGATAGATTGGGTCCCACTCACACTTGGTGGTGTTAGACCAACACAAGGAAAAACGCTCGCCATTATGCAAGTTTGTGGTGGCTCTCAATCTTTTAATGCGTTGAATCAACTGCGTATTCTTGGTCGGTGGATGCGTATGGTAACAATCCCCAATCAATCATCGGTTGCAAAAGCGTTTTTAGAATTTGATGAGCAAGGGCGTATGAAACCCTCTGCTTATTACAATCGCATTGTAGATGTGATGGAAGAGCTTATGAAGTTCACTTTGTTGTTACGTGATCAAAAAGATTATTTTGTAGATCGATACTCTGAGCGTGTTGAGCGAGCAGAGGATGTAAGCAAACGCGTTAGCCAATGATAGGGTATGAATATGGGACTTTTTGAACGTTACTTATCCTTTTGGGTGGGGTTGGCTATTGTTGTTGGTATAGGTGCTGGAGCTTTGTTTCCTCAACTGTTTGTCACTATCGCTGGCCTTGAATACGCGCACGTTAACCTTGTTATTGCTGTTTTGATATGGATCATGATTTATCCAATGATGGTTCAGATTGATTTTTTATCGCTTAAAGATATCGGTAAAAACCCTCAAGGTCTTGTACTTACGTTAATAATCAATTGGCTAATAAAACCTTTTTCTATGGCTTTATTTGGTTGGTTATTTTTCAAGGGAATATTTGCTGATTGGGTAGATCCTCAAACTGCAACCGAATACATTGCAGGTATGATTTTGCTCGGTGTTGCACCTTGTACAGCAATGGTTTTCGTCTGGAGCCAGCTTACAAAAGGTAATGCTAATTACACCTTAGTACAGGTTTCTATCAATGATGTCATCATGATATTCGCATTTGCGCCTTTATCTGGTTTCTTATTAGGTGTTACTGATATCAGCGTGCCTTGGAATACATTATTATTGTCCGTGGTATTGTATGTTTTGATTCCTTTGATAATTGGTGTAATAACACGGGTTAAGCTCGACGATCGAAGTGATCATTCTAGGCTTAACAGTTTCCTAAAAATCATTAAACCGTATTCGATTGTTGGTTTACTTGCAACTGTCGTTATTTTATTTGGCTTGCAATCAGAGACGATTATTTCTAACCCTGAAGCTATCATTCTCATTGCAATTCCATTATTGATTCAAACTTACGGGATTTTTGCGATTGCTTATTGGATCGCTAAGAAAATGCAGTTACCTCATAATATCGCGGCGCCTGCCAGTATGATAGGTACATCAAATTTCTTTGAATTAGCTGTAGCGGTGGCGATCTCGTTATTTGGGCTTCATTCTGGTGCAGCGCTAGCAACGGTTGTAGGTGTTTTGGTCGAAGTGCCTGTAATGTTGTCTTTAGTTTGGTTCGCTAATAAAACACAACATTGGTTTGTCATTGAGTCTTAGTAAAATAGAAAAAGCGGGCTTTTTAGGGCACCGCTTTTAGGAAAGCAACTTTTATAGTTGATACTAGATTCTGTCTTTAAGCACTGCCGCTAGAGGTGAGCTGTCTAAACCTTTCTCAGTTACCCAAGCAGAGAGTGTCATACCATCTTGCTCAGGACTTTTAAGTGCATTTTTAGACATTTTCTTCATCATGAAAGTACCAGTATCAACGGCTTCACTTAACATTGCAGTTCTAATTAGGCTTTGACCGCCACAAGAAATACCATCGTATACATCACGTAACTTAACACCGTAGTCAGATTCAACACGCTTCATTTTATTTCGAAGAGCGCTTTTATCGTTTGTTTTAACGATAGTACAGATGTTAGCTAACGCAGAGTTGATATCGTCTCCAGCGAATGACGGAGCAGCGACAGTAACAGATGCGGCTAAGATTGATACTTTAAGTAATTTGTTCATGAGTTCCACCTTCATTTAAACTTTAATTAATGTTTGCCGTTTGTTTTTGTTGTTCGGCGTTGATGGGTTTATTAAAGCGTAAAAATTCAGATAGAAAAATAACGAGGGTGATACTTAGGTATTATTTTCAATACGAATAAGTATCACCATTGAGTTACTTAATATTTTGTAGTGTCTTATTGAGTGGTTGTTGGGGTTTATTAGAGGGAGTGAAAACTTTAGCTACTTCTAGGAGTTGTTCTCTCATCCATAAATGAGATTGGTCAAGATCAGCACTGACGTGCCAGTACAAATAGTATTCCAATGGATCAATATCAAAAGGCAATTCATAAATTGATAAATCAAAGTGTTTTGCAAAGTGATAAGGCAAACAAGAAATCAAATCAGTTTTAACAATTTCACTAGGAACCGTCATAACATGTTGACTACGCATAATGACACGGCGAGTCAGTCCCATCTTACTGAGAACACTGTCAACATGACCTAAACCTTTAGGTCGTTGGGAGACATTAATATGGCCTAATGACAGAAACGTATCTAGTGTTAGCCCTTGGGTAAGGGCGGGGTGGTTTTTTCTGGCTACAACAATATATCTGTCCTGTGCTATTAACTCTTTACACAGATGTGGGTCGGTAAAGTTAACGCCATCAGCATGAAAATCTAAATGTCCACTAGCCATAGCGCTGACAATTTTATCGCGCGATACTAAGTGGTTTGTCAGGCTAATATTGGGGGCGCTATCTTGCAGTCTATTAAGTAGCCTTGGAAAAAAGCTGGCTTCTAGTAAATCTCGCATGCTGAAAGAGAAGTTCTTTTCAGTACCTTTAGGATCAAATTTATGACTTTCTTGAACACTTTGACGTAACATTTTAAGCGCTTGCCTTGCTGGTCCAATAATATTTTGTGCAGCAGGTGTCGGTGTCATTGTATGACCCGTCCTGACAAACAGTGGATCATTTAACATCTCTCTTAATCTAGACAATGAGTTACTTACTGCAGGCTGCGTTATACATAAGACATCTGCAGCTTTAGTCAAGCTTCCTGCAGTATATATCGCGTCAAAAACAGCAAATAGGTTAAGGTCAATTCTATTGATGTTCATTGTCTAAGCCCTTTGGGTTACTGGTGTAGAACATTATTCCTAATATTTTTAGCATAACCAAAATTAATAAAAAAGGATAACACGCATTAATTTGGTAAATACTGCAAATATTGTTAATGTCATGTAAGCAAGACACATAAATTTAACAATAATGGTAAAGTGGTAATAGCTGATTACATGGCCACTTTTTAGGAGATCATTCTTTGAATAATCAAATTCAAAACCTAATGGTAGGTGAAAAGCTTAACAACAGTGAATGGGTGTTAATTACGCAAGACAAAATAGATGCCTTTGCCAACGCGACGAATGACTTCAATTGGGTACACGTTGATACTGATAAATGTATTAAAGAAAGCCCGTTTGAGGTGACTATTGCGCACGGGTTTTTATCGGCAGCACTTATGCCTGCACTTTTTTATAACATGGTTGACATTGATTTCGATAGTTACACTTTGCTTAACTACGGTGCAGACACTATTCGGTTTATTGAACCTGTGAGGTGTAATGATTCTATTCGATATACTGCCAAGTTAGTTGAACAAGACATAAAGCCATCCGGCACTTTAATGAAGTTTGACTGTACAGTTGAAATTAAAGGCCGAGATAAACTCGCAATGATAGGGCGTTATCTATTATTACTTGTTGAACGATAAAATTGCCGATTGTTGATACCTAAGGAAATAATCTATGCAGCATCATAATGACCCGGCTATTTCAGCTAAAAGGGCATCCTTTATTTTAATCGTACTTGCGTTGATCAATATGCTGAATTTTTTCGATAGAACGATCATTGCCGTTGTATTTGAACCGATAAGGCAAGAGTTTGGTTTAAATGATTTGCAATTAGGTATTCTCGGAGCTGCTTTTACCGTTATTTATGCGATTGCTGGTATTCCTATTGGACGCTTAGCTGATACGAGAAGCAGGAAAAACATACTAGGTGTTGGTATTACTGTTTGGAGCTTGTTAACCGCAGCAACCGGGTTGGTTTGGAATTATGCTAGCTTGCTCTTAGTGAGAATGGGGTTAGGTATAGGCGAGGCGAGTTGTGCTCCGACAGCAACGTCAATGATCGGGGATTTGTATAGTGCTGAAAAGCGCTCTAGAGCGATGGGAGTCTTTATGTTGGGCCTACCTGTTGGACTCGTTCTGGCATTTTTTACGGTCGGCCCTATTGTTGAAGCTTTTGGAAGTTGGCGTGCGCCGTTCTTTGCTGCCGCAATTCCTGGGTTAATCCTAGCTATCATCGTCTTTTTCGTAAAAGAACCCGTTCGAGGTGCGTCAGAAGAACATCAAGTCGAACAAACCGCTATTGAATCACCTGTCAGAAAAATCCTTTCCATTCGGACCATGTGGTGGATCATCTTATCAGGGGTTTCTGTTAATTTTGCTGCCTATGCAGGCAATGGGTTTCTTGTCGTCTTGTTATTAAGGTATTACGAACTGACTATATCAGAAGCTTCAATTCTTACTGGACTTATCGTTGGAGTAACCGGGTTAGTTGGTCTAACTTTGGGGGGATATATATCTGATGCAATTCATAAACGCAGTGAAACAGGGCGGCTTAAATACGGTGCTATATGTTTGGTTATTGCCTCTATAGCTACTTTTGCCGCTTTAATGCAAGGTACGGGTGAGTTGATCCTCTTTAGTGTTTTATTTGGTGCAGGGTGGCTAACTTATTATAGTTACTACACAACGGTTTACCCTGCACTACAAGATGTAGTAGAACCCAGGTTACGTGGTACAGCCATGGCTTTATATTTTGCTGGCATGTATTTGCTCGGTGGGGCTTTTGGCACAGTTGTTGTTGGTGCATTGTCGGATTACTTTGCTAACGCCGCTATGTTAGCTGAAAACCTAGATGTTATGACGAATACACATAGAGCTATTGGTTTACATGACGCCATGTATTTGATACCTGTTGCCATGCTTATAACAGCTATTTTCGTCTTATTAGCTACGTTAAGCTTTAAAAAGGATCATCAAAAAATGTTGGCTGGACTGGTTAGTACAGATGTTTAAGGTTATACAACAGTCCTCTTAGAACTATTACCTTATTTTTAGACATCTCACGGATTTGTTCTTGATTCTATTGGGTTAGAGTAAAATTAAACATTTCAATACCCTAAAATCTTATTGAGTCCAGCGTTATTTATTTGTTCTCAGACAAATTCATTTATGTCCTACCAACTTTGTAACTATCACATAAAAAAGCCGACAATTAAGTCGGCTCTTATCAACAATTACTTGACCTTAGAAGCGTTTTTGAACTGTTACACCAAATGTTCTTGGCTCTGCAAAGTAAGATGCTAAACGACCATTTTGGATTGGTACATCAAAAGTTGTATTACCAAAGCGTTCTTTATCGAAAACGTTACGGCCCCAAATAGTGACATCTGTATCAAATTGGTCAAACGTAAATCCAATACGAATATTCGTTAACCCAAATCCGCCTTGTATTTTTAGTGGATCAGCATTACCGTCTAAAACAGTGTCAGACTGAAGGTTATTTTCGTACAGAACATAGCCGTATACATCGCCAGATATTTCAAAGTCTTTACGAACCTGAAGCGTACCAGAGTGCTCAGGGGCACCTGATAATGTATCACCTGCGCGGCTACAGAATGGGTCATCAGGGTTTTGACGACCTGGATCAGGCTGTCCCGTTTGGAAAGTAAACCCGATAAAACATGAACCTTGATCAAACTCATCGTAAGTCGCATCTATATAGGCATAAATAAGGTCGACACTCCACGTATCTGTGGGTCTCCAAGTTATTTCTAGTTCACCACCTGAGCTTTCTAACGTACCAGCATTTTGTAAATTAAAACCAGTGCCTTGGAAGGTATTCGCCTGGAAGTTATCAACTTCTGTAATATGAACTGCCGCATTCAAGCGTATTGCTTGTTCTGGGAAGTCTTTCTTAATACCAAATTCTAGTGTCTCTGATGTCTCTGGACCAAAGACAGGATTGAATCCATTGGCTATTCTGTCGGTGTTGGTTCCTCCAGACTTAAAGCCCGTGCTAAATGAACCATAAAGCAAAGTATCTCTATTAGGTTGATAGCTGATCTTAACCGTTCCTGTTGTACGAACATTGGTGAAGTCTTCATCAATATTAGGTCTAGGTGATGAAGTAGGTGATATCAAAGGAAATCCAAAACCCTCACGCTGGAAAGGTGCTAATGCAGCAAGCCGCTCTGGCGTTGGGGGCAATCCAGCGCCTATTTCACCAAGTGCTTGGCCGGCTGCGCCGGCTGCGGCTATTAGAGATGCGCCATCATTAAGCAAAATATCTAAAGGTTGGCCGTCTGGACCAAAATCTTCAAACTGACTAAAAATCTCTTTTTCTTCGTTCGTATAACGAAGACCAGCAGTAACTGTCCATGCATCCGAAAGCGCATAATCAAACTGAGCAAATATTGCATAACTTGATTGATCTTGTGTTGATGTATTTGGGAAGAAGAAGCCTGAACCTATAGCAGAAGCTGAAGGAGCTACCGCACCACCTGTCAAAGCACTTATTTGATCTATACCAGCTAGTACCGGATCAAATGCTGCTAATGCACCACCAATAATAGATTCAAAATCATCACCAGAACGCAGACTATTAACTAAATCTAAATCTTGTTCGAAATAATATAGACCCGCTATGTAGTGTAGCTTGTCCCCATTAAAATCGATGCGAAGTTCTTGCGAGAATGAATCTGTTTCTGCGTCATTGGTCGTTTGAATCAAATCAGCAGCAGAGAAATCACTGTCAATCTGGTCAAAAGACTCGAATTGGCGCACGGCAGTAATAGACGTAAAGCTATATTTGTCATTGATATCGTAATTCACTTCTACCGATACGCCACTATCATCATTAGTCGCAATTGGTAGTGAATTTAATGAAATCGTTCTATCAAAGAACTGATCGCCAGTAAAGAATGGGATACCTTGTGCAGCAAATGCGGCGTCTGTCCCAAATTCACCTGTTGCCGGTGATTGGAAGTTACTGAAGCGAGTAGCAGCAGCACAACAAACTTCGTCAATTTCAGATCTATCGAAGATAACCCTAACCGACAAATCATCATTAGGTGTATATAACGCCTGTAGCCTTACACCGAACCTGTTTCTATCATTTAAGACATTATCACCAAAGTTAAGATCATCGACAAAACCATCTCTATCACTGCTAAACGCTGTCACTCGGAAGGCAAGTACATCTTCTATAACAGAAATATTGGTTGCACCAGAGAAGTTTTGTAAGTTGTAATTACCCAACGTTGCTTCAATGAAACCATCGGCTCCATCATGATTTGGTGCTTTAGTGCCTATGCTTATTGCACCAGAAGGGGTGTTTTTACCAAAAAGTGTACCTTGTGGTCCACGCAATACTTCTACTGAATCAATATCAACAAGGTTGTTAATAATAGAGTTTTGACGTGATCTAAATACATTGTCGACATACAAACCTACGGATGACTCTAGACCAAAGTTTTGAGAAGAGGTACCAACACCACGAATAGCAAAGCTTGATTGTGTTGAGCTTTGACTCTGAAACGTTGCTAAGCTAGGAACATTAGTTCTTAGATCGAATACATCTTTGATAACCGATTGAGCGAGCTCTGAACCATTAATAGCTGTTACGGCTACAGGTACTTCTTGTAGATTCTGTGCTCTTTTTTGAGCTGTGATGATGATGGTCTCTAGACCTTTATTTTCTTCGTCACTGGCTTCTTGTTCTTGAGCATCTACAAAACCAGCACTCATTCCCATAGACAATGCAACGAACATTGCTAATGGTTTGCGTTTAAAATTTGGCGATTTTATCTTCATATAATGTTCCCACTCTACAGCTTTAATAATTATTGTTCTGCCAATTCATAGTCTGTTATTGACTAATATGAAATGAAAGAGGTTAATTCATTATCGTTATTATTGTGAATTTTGTACCTCATCCTACCTGTTAGGGTATCTAAGCAAATAAAAAACCAAAAGTAAATGAAATGTAAACACCCTGTAACTTATTGAAACGTTTTAAACTAGGGGATAGGGAGCTATATGCAGCAACCAAGGGGGGTGCCATAAGGAAAAGTCATATTATTAATATATATTATTTTGCTTGATATATGCTTATTCACATATTTAATTATGAATACTTGTGTCCTCACACTAGCATGGATTTAACATTTATTACTGGAGTTTGAGGATGTCTGAAGTTTATCTGGTTAGGCATGGCCAGGCATCATTTGGCGCAAATGACTACGACCAGTTATCTGAATTGGGCTATAAACAAGCTTTTTGGTTAGGTGAGTACTTTAAAGAAAACGAGATTCAGTTTAGTCATGTCTTGCAAGGTAAACTTAAAAGGCACAAGCAAACATCGCAAGGAATATGTGAAGGGCTTGGTCATCAACCTCCAACTGAGGTATTGGCTGGACTCGATGAATTTGATTTTGAGAGTTTAGCTAAAAGTTATCTTAAGAAAGATCCTAGCGCAAAGCCTGAAGCCAATGCACCTAGAAGTGAGTTCTATCGATTGTTGAAAAAAGCTATGTTTGCTTGGATGAACAATGAGCTTCCTCGCCACGAAATTACAGAGACATGGCCTATGTTCGAACAGCGAGTTAGAGATGTTCAGCAGCATATGCTAGCGCTACCTAAAGACAGTCGAATTCTAACGGTAAGTTCAGGTGGTGCCATCAGCATGTTTATTGCGCTTGCTATGAGTATGCCTGGTGAGCAAGTTATCAACCTTAATATGCAAACTAAGAATACTGGATTTAGTCGTTATTTTATGGGGAAAGATGCTTTCCACTTGAGCAGCTTCAACAATGCACCTCATCTAGAAACACCTCAGCGCAAATCAGCTGTTACCTACAGTTAAAGGAACCTATTATGAACTTTGAATATGACGATAAAACGCGTCAACTAATGGCAAAACTATCAGATTTTATGCAAACGCATATTTATCCAGTTGAGAATGACTATATTGCGGCTGTTGAGACTAATGCCGATGCCTGGACAACATTGCCATTAATGCATGAGCTTAAAGAAAAAGCGAAGGCAGAAGGGTTATGGAATTTGTTCCTACCTGAGGAGTACTTGCCAAGGGGAGCTGGATTATCCAACCTACAATATGCACCTTTATGTGAGTTAATGGGGCGAGTACTATGGAGCAGTGAGGTGTTTAATTGTAGTGCGCCAGACACGGGGAATATGGAAGTTATTGCTCGTTACGGTAATGAAGAGCATCAAAAGCAATGGCTAGAACCTTTAATGAATGGTGAGATTCGTTCCGCATTTGCAATGACAGAGCCTGCTGTAGCTTCATCTGATGCAACTAATATAGAAACATCGATTAAACGTGATGGCGATGAATATGTCATTAATGGCCGTAAGTGGTATACAAGCGGTGCGATGAATACAAATTGTAAGATTATGGTGGTTATGGGTAAAACTGACCCAGAAGCACCACGTCATTTACAACAATCACAAATACTGGTGCCAATGAACACACCTGGCGTTAGTATCGTAAGACCTATGTCAGCGATGGGGTATTTAGACAAACCTATTGGGCACGCTGAAGTATTATTTGAAGATGTTAGAGTACCGGCCAGTAATTTATTAGTCGGTGAAGGAAAAGGGTTTGAAATTGCCCAAGGTCGTCTTGGTCCAGGACGTATACACCATTGTATGCGGTTAATTGGTTGTGCTCAAAGGGCTTTAGACTTAGCGTGTGAGCGCGTTCAAGCTCGTGTAGCTTTCGGTCAACCTCTAGCAAAACAACAATCTGTGCGAGAGTCTATCGCACAAATGCACTGTGATATTGAACAAGCACGATTACTCACACTAAAAGCTGCTGATCAGATGGATCAACATGGTAATAAAGTGGCAAAGAATTTGATAGCAGCGATAAAAATAGTAGCCCCAAAAATGGCATGTGACGTGATCGATCAAGCCATACAAATGTTTGGCGCAGCGGGTACGAGTCAAGACACGGCATTAGCCGCTATGTATGGCTATGCACGAACTATTCGTTTAGCTGATGGCCCAGATCAGGTGCATATGATGCAACTTGGACGTAACCTTATTGCTGAACAAGCGTCTTAGTGATTCCTAGGAGATCATTGTGCCAAAAGACATTACACAATTACCTATGGATAGCTTGCTGCCTTATTTAAAGCTGCATTTGCCTGAGATTGGCACTAATATTAGCGTTACTAAATTCTCCGGTGGGCAGTCAAATCCAACCTATAAGTTAAGTACTGAATTTGGGGAGTTTGTATTACGTCGCCAACCTCCAGGTACGTTGCTGAAGTCTGCGCATGCTGTTGATCGAGAATACCGCGTAATTAGCGCTTTAGGGAATACAGATGTACCTGTACCAAAGGTTTTTCATTTATGCACGGATATTAACGTTATCGGCAGCATGTTCTATGTGATGGAATATGTTGACGGCCGTATTTTTTGGGATGGTGCGATACCACAAGCCATGGACAATGGCGATCGCAGCGCAATGTATGAGGAGATGAATCAGGTGCTTGCCAACCTGCATTCCGTAAACCTTAAACAAGTCAACTTACAAGATTATGGCAGGCCAGGTAGTTATTTTGAACGCCAACTCAGTCGTTGGACAAAACAATACCGAGCCGCCCAAACAGACGATATTGCCGATATCGACAATTTGATCCTTTGGTTAGAAGCTAATTTGCCAGAGGATGACGGTAAGGTGTCATTAGTACATGGTGATTTTCGAATTGACAACATGATATTCCATCCAACTGAGCCACGTATTATTGCTATTTTAGATTGGGAATTATCGACTTTAGGGCATCCTTATGCCGATCTTGCCTATCAATGTATGCAGCTGCGCCTTCCTGCATCTGTTGGCCATGTAAAAGGATTACTTGGTGTTAATCGACATGCGCTGGGTATCCCGTCAGAAGAAGCTTACGTAACACAGTATTGCGAGAAAATGGGTATTGACAGTATTCCAAATTGGAATTTTTATCTTGTATTTAGCTTTTTTAGAATGTTGTCCATCGTCCAAGGTGTTGTAAAAAGAGCACTACAAGGTAATGCGTCGAATAATCAAGCATTAGAACTAAAAGGCATAATCAAACCTCTGGCTGAGCTTGCTGTTGAATTAATTGACTAAGAGAAGTGTATGAAAGCGATAGTTTGCGAAGAATTTGCAGGAGTAGAAAAACTCCAATATAAAGATGTTCCTGATCCTGTTGCAGGTAAGGGTGAGGTTGTTATTGACGTTAAGGCTGCAGGGGTAAACTTCCCTGACGGGCTTCTAGTTCAAGGCTTATATCAAATGAAGCCTGATAGACCGTTTGTTCCTGGCAGCGAAGTTGCCGGTATTGTGAGTCAAATAGGCGAAGGCGTTCCACATTTAAAAGTGGGGCAGCGTGTCATTGGTATTACGCTACTCGGTGGTTATGCTGAAAAAGCAGTCTGTAATGCGATGCATACCATGCCGATTCCTGATCAAATCCCTGATAACGAAGCAGCAGCGCTAGTGACTGCTCATGCAACAGCGCATCATGCACTGAAACAGCGCGCTAATATTCAACCGGGTGAAACTTTGGTTGTTACAGGTGCAGCCGGTGGCACGGGTTTAGCTGCGGTACAAATTGGTAAAGCAATGGGAGCACAGGTTGTTGCTGTGTGTTCAACACAGGAAAAACTCGACGTTGCTAAGGCAAATGGTGCGGATATTCTCATCAATTACACCGAACAAGATTTAAAAACAGCATTAAAAGAAATTAATGATGGAAAAGGCGTGGATGTCGTCTATGAATGCGTCGGTGGAGATGCTTTCGATGCGTGTAGTCGGTGTATGGCTTGGAATGGTCGACTATTGGTGATTGGCTTTGCTAGTGGTGATATTCCTAAATTCCCCGTCAACTTGTCCTTAGTGAAAGGCTACTCTGTTGTCGGTGTTTTCTGGGGCTCTTTCACCGCACACCAGCCTCAAGATTTCATGCAAAACATGCAAGAACTCGTTGGTTGGTATTTAGCCGGTAAAGTGAAAGTTGTTATTGATGAAACATTCGCTTTGAAGAATACTCATAAAGCGTTAACTAAAGTAATGGGACGAGAAGTCAAAGGTAAAGTGGCGCTTATTCCCTAAACTAAATTTAGGTTAATGGGAGAGTAATACTCTTCCATGCTTTTTGTGTATGAACATATCTCCCTAGACTTTTAACACTTTGTTATAAATGCTTTAAGCATAAACTGCGTAAATATGATAGAAAGTGGATATGCTATTAAAGCTACAAAGTAAGTCGGTGATCTTACTGATTTATATTTAAACTAACTCCGAGCTCTTACGTCTAACGTGCTCGCATTTATTGTGACCATCATGATGTTTTAGCCGTGGCCTTGGCCACCTGGGTTGTGCGAGAAATCAATCAGCCTCCCGGAACGCATCTGTGTGATAAGCGTTCAATTTGGAAAGGTGTTAACAATGCAACTTGAAGATAAGTTTGGCCGTAGGTTTTATTACCTGCGTTTGTCTATTACTGATGTGTGCAATTTTAAGTGCGAGTACTGTTTGCCTGAAGGGTATGAACCAGAAGGTGACCGCCACTTTTTGTCGGTGTCAGAAATAAAACAAATAGCGACGTCTTTCGCTAACCTAGGCACCAGTAAAATTCGTATTACCGGCGGAGAACCGTCGCTAAGAAAAGATCTGTCGGAAATTATCTCTACCTGCGCTGATACTCAAGGTATTGATCATGTCGCGATAACCACTAATGGTTACAAATTACCAGAACATATTGATAGTTGGGTTGATGCTGGTTTGGATTCAATGAACGTTAGTATCGATAGTTTAGATCCTCGGTTGTTCAATAGCATTACCGGGCATGACAAGCTTGAAACTATACTCAAAGGTATTGATAGAGCCTTAGAGTTAGGCATTAAAGTCAAAGTTAATGCAGTGCTTATGCGTCAATTTAATCATGGTGAATTAGATAATTTTCTAAATTGGCTGAAAGTAACGCCAGTCACACTGCGAATGATTGAACTTATGGAAACAGGAGATAATAACCCGTTCTTTAAGCAAAACCACGTGTCAGGTGAACCAATAAAGCAACAACTGCTAACTCAAGGTTGGATACCTAAAATACGTGAAAAGACAGCAGGGCCAGCGCAAGAGTTTTATCACCCAGAGTTTGCTGGCAGTATCGGTTTAATCATGCCTTACAGTAAAGATTTTTGCAGTAGTTGTAATCGCCTTAGAATAACGGCGAAAGGAAAGCTACATCTTTGTTTGTTTGCCGATCAAGGTTTAGATATACGATCTATTATTCAGCAACAAGATAGCGAATTACTTGAAAATAAACTCGTTGCCTTATTAGGCGATAAAGAGGCGACGCACTGGTTGCAGGACGGCATCACGGGTGCGACTAAACACCTTGCGATGTTAGGCGGCTAACTGAATACGTGCACTAATATGCAAGCTGAAACCTTTAACAATGTCATGGGTGTTATTCTCGTTGGTGGCAAGTCTAGCAGGATGGGAAAAGACAAAGCCTTAGTCTGTATTGACGAAGAAACTTTTATGCATAAAGTCTCAAGAGACCTTCAGGCGCTTAATCTTAAAGAACGGGCTATTGTTGGTAATGTTTCTGTGCTTGCAAAACTACCACGTGATTTTATGCACATAATGGATCTTTATGAAAACCGTGGTCCACTTGCCGGTATATATTCAGCATTAAGCTATGCCCAAATAAATAATGCCGAAAACAAGGGTGTTATTGATGGGATACTAGTTGTTCCTATTGATATGCCTGCGTTGACACCTGACATTCTGAAAAACCTAGCGATTCATGGAAGAAGAACTAATAGATTAACCTATTACGAATGTGAAGGGCAGAAGCTACCGTTTCCTCTCTATATACCCTTAGATGAAGGTTTGATAGAAAATATGGAGAATTTGTTAGTTGATGCATCTAAGGTCAAATCAGACAATCACGAAAAGCAAAAGGCATTATCGATGAGGGGTATACTTAATCATAAAGGTGCCCAAAAACTTGTCATTGATGATGAAAAAGCCTTTATCAATATTAATACGCCAGATGATTTAAGGCGTTTTAGCTCTCAGACATTAACAGTAGGTAAGTGAATGGCTCATCAGGAAAATACGGTATTTAAACCATTAAATGTTGCGGTATTAACAGTTTCCGACACCAGGAATGAAAGTAATGATACGTCTGGGGGCTTCCTTGTAGATGCTGTCGAGAATGCTGGGCATGATCTTATTGAAAAGAAAATCGTCAAGGATGATAAATATCAACTTAGAGCGTTGGTGTCACGTTGGATTGCCTCAGATAATATACAAGTCGTTTTGGTGACTGGTGGCACCGGATTTACCGGAAGAGACACAACGCCGGAAGCACTATCAGTACTCTTTGATAAAGAAGTTGAAGGTTTTGGTGAATTGTTCAGACATATCTCTTACTTAGAAATAGGCACATCTACTGTGCAGTCAAGAGCTCTCGCGGGTATGGCTAACGGAACGGCTATATTTTGTATGCCGGGCTCAACAGGGGCATGCAAAACTGCTTGGGGTGGCATTTTAAAAGAACAACTAGATAATGCGCATAAACCTTGTAATTTTGTCATGCACTTAAAGCAAGTCAATGAACAGTGTGGAACGAGAGGATAAATCTATGGTTCAAACCGCATTGTCTCATTTAAACGAAAAAGGGCATGCTAATATGGTCGATGTCACTGAAAAATCAGTGACGCAAAGACAGGCTATTGCCGAAGGTTATATCTCCATGAAATCAGAAACCTTGCATATGATCACGCAAGGTAAGCATGCGAAAGGTGATGTTTTTGCTGTATCACGTATTGCAGGCATTCAAGCAGCTAAGAAATGTGCTGACCTGATTCCGCTATGTCATCCACTTATGCTGAGCAAGGTCAAAGTAGAATTTGAGGCAGAGTCCGAGATGAATAGAGTCAGAGTAACAAGTTTATGCAAACTTGCAGGACAAACTGGTGTAGAAATGGAAGCTTTGACAGCGGTTTCTGTTGCGACACTGACGCTATTTGATATGTGTAAAGCGGTTGACCCAGGTATGTGTATCCACGGTATTCGTGTCATTGAGAAAGAAGGTGGTAAAACAGGCCATTGGCAAGCTGATAAAGCAGTAAAAAAGGAAGGTGGTAATTAATGATTAATATTCTACTTTTTGCGCAATTAAGAGAAGTGTTGTCATGTGACAATTTAACACTTGAATCTGTGCCGGATACTGTTGGTGATCTTAGACGCCTGCTCGCGAATAAAGGAGAGCTGTGGGCAGAGTGGTTAGCATCCGGCAAAGCGTTATCGGCTGTTAATCAAACGATGGCCGATGATAGCGTTACATTAAAACACGGTGACGATATCGCATTTTTCCCGCCAGTGACGGGCGGATAGTGACACTAATGAGTGAGCTATACAATAAAGTTTCGCTTAACTATATCAGTGTTCAAACTGATGATTTTGATCAAAATGATCAGTATCTCTCGTTAACACAGCATAATGAAAAAGACGGTGCAGTTGTAACCTTTGTTGGCCTAGTGCGTGATAGAAATGAAGGCAAACATGTGTTGTCGCTGACGCTGGAGCATTATCCGGGGATGACAGAAAAAAGCCTAAACGCAATAGCCGATGAAGCTCGGCAGAAATGGGGGGTAGGTAATATACGTATTATTCATCGGATAGGGAAATTAGCGTTAGGGGATCAGATTGTCTATGTCGGGGTCGCTGCAAAACATAGAAAATCGGCATTTCATGCCGCCGAGTTTGTGATGGACTTTCTAAAAACGAAAGCTCCGTTTTGGAAAAAAGAACAAACATCAGAAGGTGAGCATTGGATTGAAGCAAAAGATTCTGATCAAAAAGAAGCTGATAATTGGTCTTAGTAGTCGCGTGAAGTGCTTTCTTACGCTGGTGTTGGTTAGCTTCAGCTTATTTGGCTGCGGTGATAACGCAGAACAATCTCCTAACTTAAGAATTGCCGTTGCCTCCAATTTCCAGGTACCTATGTCGATTTTGGTAGAAGAATTTAAAAAACAACACCCTTTGGTTAATGTTTCAATATCGAGTGCTTCATCTGGTGTTCTGTTTTCACAAATCAAACGTGGCGCGCCTTATGAGTTGTTTTTCTCAGCAGACAGCGTTCGGCCTATCACTTTGGCTAAAGAATTCAATTTAACTGACCGCGTATACACCTATGCTGTAGGTCGCCTAGTCCTATGGATACCCGGTGCGACGAGCATTGATCTTAGTTCGATCGGAAAATTGGAGCGTAAGATAGCCATAGCTCAACCAGATTTGGCGCCTTATGGGTTAGCCACTAAGCAAGTACTTGAGAAAAATGGTTTATGGGAAAGTACGCAAGATGTCATGGTTTTTGGCAATAATGTTACCCAAGTGGAACACTTTGTTAAGACTGGTGCTGTTTCTGCTGGTTTTTTATCTCTCGCCCAAGTCATGCTTGCTGACGTGGACATGCAACATGTTTGGTTCGCTTCTAATAACGATTATGTACCGATAGAACAAAAAGTAATTCACTTAAATAAAGGATCGAATTCGTCTATTAGTCAAAGGTTTCTTGATTTTGTGCTATCTAAGCAAGGGCAATCAATTATCAAAACCTTAGGTTATGATGTTGTTGATTATCATGGAGAGTCATCGTGACATCAGCAGTCTGGCTTAGCGTCAAATTAGCAACATTAACGACACTGTTTTTGTTGATAATAGCAATCCCATTAGGATGGTGGTTAGCGAAAACGCGATCGTCATTAAGGCCATTGTTAGACGCCCTCATAACGCTGCCGCTGATTTTACCACCCACAGTTTTAGGCTATTATCTGTTGGTTGCTTTTTCTCCTAATAATGTATTTGGCCAATTGTGGGAACAGTTATTTAGTCAAACCTTAGTTTTTTCATTTTCCGGTTTATTAATTGCGTCTATGATTTATAGCTTGCCTTTTGTTGTTCAACCTATCCGTGATGGATTTATGAAGTTAGACAATGATTTGCTCGACGCCGCGAAATGCGCTGGTGCTAACCAATGGCAACAGTTTAAAGATGTTATATTTCCATTAACGCGACAATCGTTTTTAACGGCGTCCATTATGGGGTTCGCACATACAGTCGGTGAATTCGGCGTTGTGTTACTTATCGGAGGTAATATACCCGACGAAACACGAGTATTGTCTATTGCCTTATATGATTTTATCGAAACCTCACAGATTGAAAAAGCGAATACTATGGCTGCGGGAATGTTGGTGTTCTCCTTTGTTGTTTTATTCTCACTCAGCTACTTGAATCAGACACGCCGCTATTAGAAAGGTGTATAGAGGTATTGTCAGTGAGGTAATACTTCTATCGGGCCAAACAATAGATATTCGTAAGTGATGCGGATATAGTGTTGTAAGAACGACACCCTCAATATACCTATTATAAAGCTGAAGGTTTACATGAAGAATACTCACTTAAAACGAGCGAGCGCTTTTGCATTGGCAGCTCTCGTTTCCTCTGCGTTATCAACGACTGCACTTGCTGCAGATGAATCTAAAGACAAATGGGACATCACTAAACCACCATTCCCGCTGTCTTCTGTTTCAATCAATACCAATGAAACAACCTGGTCTAACCTGGATGTAGCACCGGATGGTAAGAATATGGTATTTGATATGTTAGGTAATCTGTTTACTGTGTCCATTGATGGCGGCACAGCTAAAGCGTTGACCGATGATTTTGCTTGGGATCTTCATCCTGCCATCAGTCCAGATGGACGTCGTATTGCTTTCATTTCTGACCGAGATGGTGTTTCCAATGTTTGGGTGATGGATCGTGATGGTGAAAACCTGAAACAAGTCACTAAATCGAAGAATGACATAATCCACTCACCAAAATGGAGCCCGGACGGACAATACATAGTTGTCACTAAAGGTATTATGTCTCGACGCAGTATTCCTGCTGGTGAAATCTGGCTATATCATGTTTCAGGGGGTAATGGTTTGCCTATCAAGAAACGTGTTAATGGTGAACAGGATCAAAAGAACATTGCGGATCCTGTGTTTTCAGCTGATGGTCAATACATTTATTATACGCAAGACGTAACCGCAGGCAGCGTGTTCAGTTACAACCGTGATCCACTCAAGAATCTCTTTGCCATTACCCGTTATGATCGTGAAACTGGTAAAGAAGAGCGATTTGCTGGTGGCAGTGGTGGAGCGATAGTACCCACGCCTTCGCCAGATGGTAAAAGTATTGCTTTTTTAAGGCGTGTACGCGAAAAAACGGTTCTTTTTATTAAAGATCTTAAAACGGGTAACGAAACGCCTCTTTTTGATGCTATGGAAAGAGATATGCAAGAGGGTTTCGGTAGTGAAGGGTATTTTGCTTACTTTGATTGGACCCCTGATTCATCTGAAATTGTTTTTTGGACGGGTGGTAAGTTCCATCGGATCAACGTAGAGGATAAATCACTAACAACATTAGATGTGAATGTCAGCACAGAAATGCAATATGCTGACGCTGTTCGTTTTGATGTTGACGTTGCACCTGATGAGTTTGATGTCAAAATGATTCGTTGGCCTCAAAAATCGCCAGATGGAAAGTCAATTGTTTTCCAAGCCTTAGGTAAACTCTATGTTCATGACGTTAAAACCGGTAAGCATAAACGCTTAACGCGACAAAATGAGCATGATGAGTATTTCCCTCGTTTTTCTAACGACGGCAAGTCTATTGTCTATACAACTTGGAATGACAAAGATTTAGGTAGTGTCCGTACCGTTTCTGCTCGCGGTGGCAAAGGCAAAGTGATTACACAAGTACCGGGGCATTATGCTGAGCCGAGTTTTTCATTAGATGGTAAGAAAGTCGCTTACCGCAAATTTACTGGTGGCTATTTATTAACACCGCAATACTCAATTGAACCAGGTATCTACGTTGCTGATTTAGGAGACAAAACGAACAAACGTGTTGCTAAAAGCGGCACACAGCCTCACTTTGCAGGTGATAATGATCGCGTTTATTACACTGATTTCACACCTGGATCTTCGGCAACAAAACGCCAGTTAATGAGTGTTAATTTAGATGGCCTCGAAGAACGTGTTCACTTAACGGGCAACCGAGATGCTATCGAATTTAGATTATCGCATGATAGAAAGTGGATAGCTTTTACGCATCAGTACAATGCTTACATAGCAGCTTATGCTGATTCAGGTAAGCCAGTGGATATTGGACCTAATATGAAGACACTACCTGTCAAGCAAGTGTCTAAAAGAGCAGGACAATATTTAACATGGAGTACGGATAACCAATCACTAAGTTGGCATCACGGTGCACGCTTCTTTGAACGTGATCTAAAAGATAGCTTCGATTTCGTTCAAGGCTCTTCTGAAGAACTTCCTGACATGGATAGCGAAGGACTCAATTTGTCGTTCAAAGTTGAGTCAGACAAGCCTAAGGGTGTTAAAGCTTTGGTGGGCGGACGTATTGTTACTATGAGAAATGCCTCAACCACAAAAGAAGTGATTGAAAACGGTGTTGTAGTCATTGAAGGGAATAAGATTGTTGCTGTAGGTAAAAATGGAGAGGTTACTATTCCCGAAGGCGCACTATTGGTTGATACCAAAGGCAAGACGATTATTCCAGGCTTAGTTGATACACACGCGCACGGTGGGCAAGGTAGCAATCAGATTATTCCTGACCAAAACTGGACGCAATACTCGAACCTGTCTTTCGGTGTGACAACAATTCATGACCCGTCTAATGATACTGGTGAAATATTCTCAGCTGCCGAATTACAGAAAGTTGGTCAGAGAGTTGCTCCACGCATATTTTCTACCGGTACAATTTTGTATGGTGCTGAATGGCCTGCATTTAAAGCCATCATCAATAGTTATGACGATGCAAAATTCCACCTTCAACGTATGAAAGACGTAGGGGCCATTTCTGTTAAAAGCTATAATCAACCCCGTCGTGATCAACGTCAGCAAATCCTAGCAGCTGCGCGTGACCTTGGGCTTATGGTCGTGCCTGAAGGCGGTGG
>CAZVDU010000026.1:21529-34617 GCA_964625615.1 uncultured Pseudoalteromonadaceae bacterium
CGCCCAACGGCACCTGACGAACAGTACAACCATTTTGAAGTGGCTAAGTACGCGAAAGAGTTAAGTGACAATGGTGTTTCAGTACATATCGGTGCACATGGTCAACGTGAAGGGTTGGCAGCACATTGGGAAATGTGGTTAATGCATCAAGGGGGGTTCACTCCTTGGGAAGCTATTCGTGGTGCAACTATCGACGGTGCAACTCACTTAGGTATGGGTAAACAAGTGGGAAGTATTGAAGTCGGTAAGCTCGCTGATTTAGCGATCATCGATGGTAACCCACTTGATGATTTAAGACGGTCAGAATATGTTTCTTATACCGTTATTAACGGGCGTATTTATAGTGCTGAAACTATGAATGAATTAGGCAGTAAAGATAAGCGTTCTCCGTTTTTCTTTGAAGAACTTAATATCGTTGCTATGCCGCCAGAAACACAAGCTGCTATTGAAGAAAAGCAGCATCGTTATCATTGGAGGCACTAATACCTTTTAGAGGTATAATGTCGTACGTTTGTATAAAGGTCGCTTATTGCGACCTTTTTTGTCTAATTAATCACCATTCCAACGACAACGTTTGACACAATAAGCTAAACGCGTTTCACTGACTAAAATAGTTACGTTATCGGGTTTCTTCACATTCAATGCCCCAAATCAAAGCACTGACTCATACACAAATTACAGCAAAACCGAATCGTCGTTTAATAAATCAAGCACTAAAAGATGAAAACGCGATGATGTCGACGTTTATAGGCCAAGAACGCGCGAGAGAAGCTCTAAGCTTCGGTTTAGGCATTAATTCAAGCGGTTACAATCTTTATGTCATGGGTGAGCAAGCGACTGGTCGATACACTCTAGTTCATGACTATATTGCTGAACATGTTAGGCATGGTAACCCGCCTTTCGATTGGAGTTACATTAACAACTTTGATGACGATCGTGAGCCTGTTGCATTGCGATTACCGCCTGGTGAAATAAAGCACTTGAGTAAAGATATTGAAGCGCTTATAGACGAAATTCTAGACACTTTTCCAGCGGCGTTTGATCATCCAAGCTATCAGCGTAAAAAGGCGAGCTATAAGCGAGATTTCGAAGCTAGGTACGACAAAGCCATCGATGAGGTTGAAGAATATGCACTCACTAAGAATGTAACTCTCAGTGAAGAAGATGGCACCATTAGCTTTTTACCCATAGTAGATGGCAAAACGCTTGATGAAAAAATGTTTTCTACGTTAACGGATGAGCAACGTCAAACACATTACCAATTGATTGATCATCTTGAGAAACACCTTAGTGAGAAGTTGATCGAATTACCAAGATGGAAAAGGGAATCCTCGGAAAAGCTGAGACAACTTAAAAAAGATACTGCAGAGCAAGGCATTACACCTTTACTTAAAGATCTTGAACACAAGTATGCATCGAATCTCGCTATTTTAAAGTTCTTCCGTCAAATGAAGCCGCATTTAGTTGAAACTATCGTTGAGGTATTGGATGAAGAAAATAAAGATGACAAGCAGGATGAATATGACAAACGTTCAATCTTTGAAGAACAATATTTGCCAAACACGGTAGTTTCTAACGACGCTAGCAGCGCCGCGCCGGTTATATACGAACCCAATCCGACGTACCAACACTTATTTGGTCGCATTGAATATTCGAATCTACAAGGATCGATGTACACCAACTATCGTATGATAAGACCGGGTGCGTTGCACCGTGCTAACGGTGGTTACTTGCTGCTTGATGCTGACAAGATGATTCAACAACCTTACGTTTGGGAAGCACTAAAGTTATCACTTAAAAGTGGAGAGCTACGTTTAGACTTTCCGCAGCAAGAAGTTGGCATGGTTAATTCTATGACACTAAACCCACAAACAATTCCGATGGATATTAAGGTGATTTTGTTGGGATCTCGTGACCTTTATTATGATTTACAGGATTACGATGAAGAATTTCACGAATTATTTCGCGTGTTGGTTGATTTCGATCATGAAATACCGCTCGACAACAAAACCTTGTTCGATTTTGTCGGGCGTATTCGTGTTCAGGCAAACAAAATAGGTATTAATAACATTTCAGCAAAAGCAATGTATCGCCTCGTCGAATACAGTTTGCGAATGGCTGCACACCAGCATCATCTATCCGCGAAATTTGCAGAAGTGATTGAGCTGCTGAACGAGGCTTTTTATTACTGTCAGAAATCGTCGACAACGGATTTAGATGTCATCCATATTGAGGATGCTTTGGAAGCAAAAACGCGTCGGTCAGGAAGAATAAGTCAAACGTTGCTCGACGATATTAAAGAAGGCCAGATACTGATAGCAACCGAAGGGATGGCTGTTGGTAAAGTAAACGGTTTAACGGTGTTAGAAATAGGGGACAGTGTTTTTGGCACGCCAGCTAGAATTACGTCGACGGTTTATGCTGGTTCTAATGGCGTTGTTGATATAGAGCGTGAAGTTGAGTTAGGTCAGCCAATTCACTCTAAAGGGGTAATGCTACTTACCGGTTACTTAGGCAACAAGTTTGCTCAGAATTTCCCATTGACCCTCTCAGCCAATATTGCGTTGGAACAATCCTATGGCCATATCGACGGAGATAGTGCTTCATTAGGGGAATTGGTAGCTTTGATATCGGCGTTGACAGGGCTTGCTATCGATCAGTCTTTAGCGATTACCGGCTCTATTAATCAGTATGGCCAGGTTCAATCTGTTGGTGGCGTCAATGAAAAAATAGAAGGCTTCTTCGAGCTTTGCACCCACCGAGGATTGACCGGTCATCAAGGTGTTATTATCCCAAAATCTAATATGATTAATTTAATGTTAAACAAACAGGTAGTAAGTGCCGTTAAACATAATGATTTTCATATTTATGCTGTTGAAACGGTCGATCAGGCTTTAGAACTTTTGACGAAAAAAGAAGCCGGTATACAGAATTCGAAAGGGCGTTATCCTAAAGGGTCAATCAATGCTGCAGCATCAGATAGGCTGCTGTATGTAGCACGGTTGGTTAACGGTCATGATGACGATTAATTCGGTTTTAATTAAATAATTAATCGGTATACATTCGTCTAATGGTTATACTCAATTGAGTTTAATAACCTAGTCCAATTAATGTCGTTTTACTAAGTTTGAAATATGTCCATGTAATTATTTGGAGTAGCTAATGAATAACTGGTCAGTTAAAAAGAAGTTCACTGTTTTATTGTCAGCCTTAATTGTTTTAGTGGTGTTTAATATTATTGGCATGGTAGAAATTGCAAAAACAGGTTATTTCACATACTTAGAGCGGCAGCATTTAGTTGGATTAGAAACTGTCACGGCGAATATAACAAAACTGAGATTAGAACCTGACGATAGTGATTTTTCGCAGATCCTTAATCGATCATCAAGTGATTACCGTCAACAGGGGATGACTCAAGGATTCCAATTCACTAATCAGCAAGCTGAAGCCTGCCTTGATGCAGTCATGGGTATTGAAGTTTTACTTTTTCGATTACTTGGCTTTGGTGAAGCTATCGATATTTGTAAACTTGATATTGAAGTTAATGCTCAAGGCCTAAGATTAATTCAACAGCTACAAAAGGGTAGCATCGACAAAGCGCAATTCTTAACTGATGTTGCTCCTATCCAAAAGAAACTCGAATATCATACTGCTCGGTTTGCTCAACTAATTCCCGAAATTAGAGAATTTATGGTTACTCTGATCATTACCATGATCGTTATTATGTCATTCGCGCTTATCGGTGCTTTTGGATATATGTTAAAGATGCTTCAGGGAAATTTAACCAATTTGTCTGACGATATAGCTGAGGTCGAACAAAGTAATAACTTGAATTATACGGTAAGTGATCTTGGGGAAGACGATGTCGGACAAGTTGCTAAGTCTTTTAAATCTCTTCTTGGTAAGTTTGCCGCTATTGTTGCCAAGATATCTAACTCAAATACGACTGTATTGAGCGAAAGTTCAAAGCTTCAAGCTTTAGCTGACGAATCTAACGAGAGCGTAGAGCAACAATTCCAAATGACTCAACAGGTGTCTGATGCAGTCAATCAGATGATTTCGGCCATCGAAAATGTAAGTGCTAGTATTGAACAAGTTGCAACTGATGTGAGTGAGGTAAACGATGCAGCTGCTAATGGACAAACAGTCATTGAAGCTACTACATCAGCATTGAGAAACTTGGGTGATGAAATTTCAGAAGCGGCGCAAGTCGTTGACAAGCTTGCGACCAGTGGGGAACAGGTAAGTAATGTTTTGGAAGTTATAACGCAAATTGCCGATCAGACCAATTTACTTGCATTGAATGCCGCTATTGAAGCAGCGAGAGCAGGAGAACATGGCCGAGGCTTCGCCGTTGTATCTGACGAAGTAAGAACACTAGCCAATCGTACACAGGAATCTACCCAGGAAATAAATGCTATTATTGCAGAATTTAAACAAGGCTCAGAAGCTGCTGTTAAGGCGATGCGTAGAAGTGAAGAACAAGCTCAGGAAACTATTAAAATGGCAGATGGGGCAGGTGGTTCATTAACAACCATCTCTGGGCTCGCCAACAAAATCAATGAAAATACAGGTGAGGTTTCAGCCGCTTCAAATCAACAAGGTATAGCGTTGAACTGTATTCACGAAAATATCTCTTCATTAAGTGCGTCTGCTGAACAAGCCAAGGTAGTAGCTAACAAGACACAAGATGCCGCTAAAATACTGGGCAATAATGTGAACTCCATGAATACAATTGTTAGTGAGTTTAATGTATAAAGAGGAAAGGTAAGTCGGGCTCTTGATAGGTAGCACCTTTGTGTCCAGGTTAATGGTAATAACAGATCATAGAAAAATTATGTTGTGTCCTAGTGCGTTATGATGAAAACTCTTACGCACTTTGCCTCTAAATCTAAACATCGATGAAAAATAATTGGCTTTACTTATTTCTATGCCTGTTATGGGTTCCAAATTCATTCGCATCCCAATCTTCACCACTCGTTATTATGATAGGTGTAGATGGCTTGCGGCCCACTTCTATTACTCCCAAGCTAACACCTAACATCGACAAGTTAGCCGAACAGGGCGTGAGGGCAAAATGGCTAGTGCCGGCTATGCCATCGAAAACGTTTGTTAATTTCTATACCTTGGCTACCGGCCTGCATCCAGAGAATCATGGCATGATTTCGAATGCGCCATACGACAGAGCACTAGGCAGGAAATTCGAAAATGGAAAAGATTCTCAAAACCCCGAATGGTGGAAGGGCGAACCGATTTGGATCAGTGCAGAAAAACAAGGCCTCAAAGCAGCAACATACTTTTGGGTAGGCTCTGAAGTCACGATCGATAATATCCAGCCTACATACTGGAAGCCTTATAATCAAAGCATAAAATACAGTGAAAGGGTCAACGAAGTCCTAACGTGGTTAAAACTGTCGAAAACTGAGCGGCCGAACTTAATTACGTTATATTTTTCTGCGGTAGACAGTGCTTCACATGATTATGGGCTGAATTCTAGAAAAGAGCGTAAAGCATTAAAGAAAGTCGACAAACATATTGGTGATTTAATTCAAGGCCTCAAGCGGTTAGGTTTATATCAAGACGCTAATCTAATTGTCGTTTCAGATCATGGCATGGTTGATTTATCAGATGAAAGATTAATAAACTTAGATCAATGGGTTGATTTGAATAGCTTTATATCTCCAGATTGGTCAAAAGATAGAGGTCCCGCTTATCAACCTTTTATTGGTTTGTTTGGCTCTACCGAAGATATTGATTACGTCTACAACAAGCTTAAAGGGAAACATAAAAGCATGCGCGTTTTAAAGCGTCATGAGTTTGATAAAGAATACCATTTCAATCATCCAACAAGGGCGCCAGATTTGATGATATTAGCCGAGCCAGGGTGGACCTTGTACACGAGCGAAGATAAATCACTACCGTTAAGTTTGAAGGCGGCAGACAAGGCTATTGCAACACACGGATACGACAATCAAGCACCTTCAATGCGAGCGTCATTTTTAGCACATGGTCCTGCGTTTGTTAACGGGAAAGTCGTTGAGCCTTTCGACAACATAGAAGTGTATGGATTGGTCGCATGTGCGCTAGGTATAAAGCCTATTAAAACCGATGGCGATATTAAACGTATGTCACATTTGCTCGATAAGAAGTGTGAGTAGTATCGATTACGTATAAAATAAGCCACTATTCTCTATGACGATTTAGCGGCTTATTTTTGATGTCAATTAGAGGTTACGATCAAAACAACTGTCATCATTGTAGTCATTTCCCTTTTCGATGATTCGTATATGGTCGTAATCTATCCCACCTAACTCTGATTTTATGGCTTTCTCAAATGCATGTGCCTTTTCACCTATCTCTTCGCCATACTCTTCGATAGCATCAATATCTAACTGGTGAAGGTCAACAATGGATTCAACTTGCGCAACAAGTTTTAGCTGCTCAGCTAAGAAATGTTTGTCGATATAAATTGAGTCATCTGTTTCTTGAACAGCTTGCATTGTTATTTCTTCTATACGGTCGGTGTACTCTTTAAGTTGTCCTTCCATGTTTTCTAATGGCTTATGTAAATCTTCTATAAGATACTCTGCGTTCTTTAGAGGCAGGTAAGCGTCGAGTTGCTCTTGCGTCATGATCGTATCACTGACTATGTCACAACTGTCTAGCGCGATGACTCTATAGTCAGCAGGGTTGTTGCTGTTTCCTCCTGCCATAGAGACAGAGGCAAACATAAAAAGAGCTGGAATAAATTTGATGTATTTGTTGGTAAGTTTCATTTCAGATACCTATTTGTCATTGGGAATTAACAAATAAGTCGATAGCAGTCGCTAAATAGTTTGGCGAAAGAATAAAAAAAGAGCAAGGATGGCCTTGCTCTCATATAACTTTCGATTGTTAACGGTGAAGTTAAGCTTTAACTTCCGTTTCTTTTGTTTCTATCTTTTCCCAGTTTTTTGTAACGTAACTTAGAATACCAACGACAACACCGACACCTATACCGAACATTGCTATGAGTAGATATAGCCCAGGCATTTCTTCAACTTTACTCGGATCGAATTGGCCAGCAATCAGGCCTGATACTAAGTTACCCATAGCGTAGGTCAATGTAAATACTCCCATCATTTGACCCGCAAAACGCTTAGGAGATAATTTGCTAACGGCACTTAAGGCCGTAGGGCTTAAACATATTTCGCCTACGGTATGTAAAAAGTAGGTAGAAACCAGCCAATAAGGTGCAACTTTAAGGCCACTCGCGGCTAGTTGAGATGCGAAAAACATGACGATAAAACCTGTTGCCATAATAATGAGGCCTATCCCAGCTTTAACACCATAGGTTGGTGTTATCATTTTTTTCGCTAGATTAATCCATAATGCAGCTATGAAAGGAGACAAGATAATAATGAACCCTGAATTAGATAACTGGAACCAGATAGTAGGTATGGTGAACGACTCGTATACTCTCTTTGTGTAGTCTTGGGCGAACAAATTCAGCGAAGAACCGGCTAACTCAAAGCCAGCGAAGAAACAGGTAGAGGCAATACAGACCCAAAATAATGCGCCAAGATTTTTCTTCTCATTCGCACTTAATTTTCCGAGAAAAAAGATATAGGCGTAAAAACCGAAGAACAATGTAGCAATAAAGCCAGTAACAGCTTGTGCTAGCGTAACGGGATCAAATGATATGACTTCCATCAGTGCAAGCAGTGTTACAGCACCTAATGCAACCAAGAATATTGTAATGACTCTCCAGCTTGTTTTCATCGCTGAAGGAGACATTTTAATCGTTGGCTCTGCACCAGCACCGTCAAGCTTACCGCGCGTTAGTTTATATTGAATGATACCGACCAACATACCAATTGCCGCCATACCAAAGGCTGCATGCCAGTAACCTGCTTCTCTTACTGGCCCGATAGAGAGATACGCAAGGAAAGAACCGATATTAATACCCATATAGTAGAGTGTATAACCTGCATCACGACGCTCATCTTCGGGTGCATACAGTTGACCTACCATTGCGCCAATATTGGGCTTAAGTAAACCTGTCCCTAAGACGACGAAGATAAGTCCAACAAAGAAGGTTTGTTCATTTGGTATTGCCAAAATAACGTGGCCAATAAAAATAACGATTGCACCATACCAAACGGTTTGTTGACTTCCTAGAAGCCTATCCGCAATCCAGCCACCGGGTAATCCCATAAAATAAACTGCGCCGGTATATAAACCGTAAATAGCACCTGCCGACGCGACAGTAATAAAAAGACCGCCTTCTTGAAGACTTGCCGTCATATAAAGCACTAGCAGCGCACGCATTCCGTAATAACTGAATCTTTCCCACATTTCTGTGAAGAAAAGTGTTTGTAGTCCACCTGGGTGACCAAAGAAATCTTTGGTTTTTGTTTCTGTCGTAGACATTAATACCGCCTTTTTTTTATTCTAATAAAAAAGGGCTATCCGCCCTTCATATGTAGCGTGTTGATCTTTTCTGTATACGTTCTGTTCCAAATAAAGACACCTCGATCAATGTGTGGCCTTGTAGGCTCGATCACTCAAGCCAAAATCCACAACAAAAAGCAAGATGCCTTTATGACGAATCCGAAGGACAACGATTGTTTACTATTTATACCGAATTAACTCATATTAATTTAGGTTGCTACGCATCATATAAACAGCCTAGTTTGCATAGTTAATAAATCGCTGCAAAAACATACAGAAAAAGTCAGCACGCTTTTGATATTTATAACATTGGAAAAAGGCCATGAACAGGCAAATTAAAACTTTGTTATAAAAGGGTACGTAAAGTGTTAAAAGCTGGTAGCGACTTCTGCCGCTATGAGCTAGAGCTTATTTACCATTTACTGCATGTTTTTGTTTTGTAATGGAGGGTTTGCGGTAAGTTTAGGTGTTGCCATTAATTGAAAATACCGATACGTTTCAATAAAATCATGAGTTAAATTCATAAATGTTAGATAGAACTCACCTTCAAATCATCCAAGCCATACAACAATATGGCACTTTAACCAGAGCTGCGGAATCTCTGCATTTAACGCAATCAGCCTTAAGCCATGCGATCAAAAAGCTGGACGCGGAACTTGGTGCAGCTATGTGGGAAAAGGAAGGCAGGCAATTACGTTTAACACAAGCAGGAAAGCGGTTATCGTCCCTAGCAAATAGAATTTTACCTCAATTTGAACATTGTGAGAGTCAAATAAATGATATTGCTAAAGGAAGGCGAGGGACATTGCGTATTGGTATGGAATGTCATCCATGCTACCAGTGGCTACTTAAGGTGATAAAACCCTTTCTCGCTGATTGGCAAGATGTCGATATTGATGTGAAGCAAGAATTTCAATTTGGTGGTCTTGGCGCGTTATTGGGGTATGAAATTGATTTATTAGTCACGCCTGATCCTTTATTTCGAGGTGGTTTACATTATGTTCCCGTATTCAGCTACGAACATGTATTAGTCGTAAACAGTAAACACCATCTCGCGACATCAGATTACGCTAAGCCCGAAAATATAGGGCAAGACGTTTTGATCACTTATCCTGTCGAACAGAGCCGGTTAGATATTTTTAGCCAATTCCTGTTACCTGCAGGTTGCAGTGTTAAACAACATAGGACCTTAGAAACCACGGAAATCATGTTACACATGGTTGCGGCAGGTCGAGGCGTAGGGGCTTTACCTAAATGGTTGGTTGAGGAATATTCTAATGAACTTGATCTTGTTCCAGTCAAATTAGGCGAGAAAGGTCTTTTTAAGCAGATATTCATGGGTATTCGGGAGGAGGATCAAGCGATAGACTATGTTGCTGAGTTTATTCATACAGCGCAAACGATAGGGAGATAGGATAGGGTAGCGGACTTGAGTAAATCTTACTCAGCTTTCTCCTTTTTTAGCCTTAATACTTCATTCTTGGCTTGGATCCACCTAGACATGTATTCACTGCTTTTATGGTGATGATGATTAAGCATTTGGCCATAAAAGTTGTTTTTTCTGTGTTCTATCAGGTTTTCTGATACTTGATGAATAGCACCAATTAATAGCGCACTATTCGTTTGACCATCAAATTGACTCTTCAGTAATTGTTGTCCTAAGTGTTGTTTGTGTTGCCATTGCGTTTTGTCTTGATATAAGTCTACGGCGGCATTAATGAAATCATTATCAGTTTCGGCAACTAAACCTGGCCAAGCTGTGACACCCTTTGATGCACTCAACATACCTTCGATGCCAATAGCTGTTGTAATGCTGGGGGTGCCGACTTGCATTGCATCAGTGAACTTTCCTTTTAGGCCCGCACCAAATCTAAGTGGCGCCAGGCATAATCGCGCGTTTTCCAAAACAGTATGTGCATCTTCTGCTCGTCCCATAATACGAAAGCCGAGTTTCTTATTATCTAACGCATAGGCCTTATTGGCAGCATAAGCACCATAGACATGTATTTCTGCGTCGGGTAGTCGTTTTCTAATGCTTGGCCATAGCTTCTCCCTAAGATGCCTTACTGCATCCCAATTAGGTGCATGTAGGAAGTTACCTATGCTGACAAAGTGTTTTCGTTCATCAAACCCCTTATTGTGTCTTTCTCGAACATCAATCATAAAAGGGCTATGAATAAGCTGCTGTTGCGGCATGTTGAAAGTCTGTTGTAAGAGCGATATTTCAGCATGAGACAGAATTAAAGCGGCATCCGAGCGGTAAATTGAAGCAATCTCTCGTTTGCTGATATCGGAGGTTAGCAACGTTTGTTCAACGTTATCTCCTTTCTTTACAAACGCGTGACGAGCATGTCTAAGACAGTGAAGATCTTCTGTATCTAACAAACGCAGTGCTTTAGGACAATAATGAGCGACACGCCAGCCAAATTGTTCTTCGGTCATAAATCGATCGAAGAGCACGACATCAGGCATTAAAGCCTCGATAGATGCATCAAAAGAATCGCTATTAACCTCGATAGAGGCTGTTTTTATACCTAAAGGTTCTAATTCTTGAGGGTTTTCATTAATCTTGGCTACACACCAAAAATGGATGTCATAGTACGCATTTTGAAACATAGAAATCAAACTAAGCATATGACTACCGGCAGCTGATGCGGTAGGCTCTGGCCACACATGACCTATGACTAAGAGTGTTTTCTTAGGTTGATTTGACACAGTTTCGTCCTGCCTTTTTAGCTTTGTATAGGGCATTGTCAGCTTGTTTCATAACTTGTTCAAACGTCTGTGATTTATGTTCAACTTCAGCGATGCCAAAGCTTGCTGTTACAAAAACTTTTTTCTCTGTTTGCGGCTTTTTAGTGGCATTTTTAGTTTTTTGTGGTGGTTTTTTTTTCGGTCTATCTTTTGAACGAATGATAAGAGGGTAGTTTTCAATGCTGGCTCTCACTTGTTCAACAAAAGGCGTAACTTGATGAATGTCACGATCAGCAAATACCATGGTGAATTCTTCTCCACCATAACGAAAGGCTTTGCCACCGCCACTTACTTGATTGATTTTCTTGGCGACTAATTTGAGTACTTGATCACCGATATCGTGCCCATGTGTATCATTAAATTTTTTAAAATGATCAATGTCTGCCATAACGACAACATAACGAGAGCCCAGTGTGCCAATATATTGTTGTAATGCCATTCGAGAAGGGATTTCTGTTAGTTGATCACGAAAAGCCATTTGTCGGCTTTCAATTAAAAGGCCGATAATCAGCATCAACGCTAATACAGTATTGAATCCAGTTGACAAGCTCCCGTCAGTAAACAATGCAAAAGAATCAGTTACGGTCAAACTCAATATAATTGTCAACATACTGATATTAATATGACTTGGTCTAATGATGACTCTAACAAGAGTTGTTAATAACAATGCTATCAATATGACGGTATGACCTGCGAGGCTTAATTGTTGTTCCATCGAGAACTTATTAGATAAAACAGATAAATCAATGATTGGTGGCAGGACATAGTGATTTAATGCAAGTAAGACAATGATAAAAAGCAAGAGTTGTATAAAGACAGAGAGGGTATTTTTCACTCTGAACCCTTTGTCATTTTGCCAAATTAACCAAGCGACGACGCCAACAATACATAGGTTTATTATTGTTGGTTCTAACGAAGTCTTTAGTGCTGGTAGGGTGTGTGTCAATAAAGGTAGTGTTGCCGAAATACCTAACATCAAGCCAACGAAAACAGTGCGGCTGAAGCCAAAATAAAGCGCAACTAATACAACTAAGCACAATGCAGATTCATCTAAAAAAGGTAATTTTTCCAGAGAAGCTTTAGCAGGTTCGGAGAATATAAATAGTGCACTTGCAGCGAAAAGAACAAAGGTGCAACACGCAATGAGGCGTTTAAAAAACAAAAATTTAACTCTTTTATTAACAGCTTAAAAGGATTGGATCTAAGGTAACAAAATAGACACGGAAAACGGTAGTTAAATTTAAGATATTTTATCGATGTCAGAAAATTCGTGTGAAAAGATAAACATCCTATTTTAAGTCGATCCAGGAAATCTTAGTTGAACATCTTTTTAACAATTAGGATATAATTACTATTTATTGATATAAAATTAGTCTCTATATCCTATTTATCTGTAATCCATTAATCAAAAAGCAAGAACGTGCTACATAGTCTACTCTAACATATCGCACAGTTTTGATAGTTACTAAACGCCTCTGTAAATCACTCGACAAAGGGTGTTAAATGCAGAGAAGGCACTTATAAAGGCGGCAACATGCAAGACAGAGATCATCTTTCTAATGTTGGTATTACTCATACAGCGAAAATCATTGCTAACGGTATTATCGACATCCCTATGCTTCAACTGTTAAAGGCTGACGGAACAAGTTTCGACGAAGCCAAATTACCTGACGTAAGCCAAGAAACGGCGGTTAAAATATACGAAACCATGAAGTTCATCCGCGTCTTAGACGAGCGTATGGTATCAGCGCAACGTCAAGGACGTATTAGCTTCTATCTCGCAAGTACAGGTGAAGAGGCCGCAAGTACAGCCAGTGCTGCTGCGTTAGAGCCACAAGATTTGATCATGTCTCAATATAGAGAGCAGGGTGCTCTTGCTTATCGTGGCTACACAACAGAAC
>CAZVDU010000027.1:0-26342 GCA_964625615.1 uncultured Pseudoalteromonadaceae bacterium
TCGTTTCATGCTGCATTATAATTTCCCTCCATATTGTGTTGGTGAAACGGGTTTTGTTGGCTCACCTAAGCGTCGTGAAATTGGTCATGGTCGTTTGGCTAAGCGCGGTATTCAAGCGGTTATGCCGTCTGAGAAAGATTTCCCATACGTTGTTCGTGTAGTGTCTGAAATCACAGAATCTAATGGATCATCTTCAATGGCATCAGTTTGTGGTACGTCATTAGCACTGATGGATGCTGGTGTACCTATCAAGTCTTCTGTTGCTGGTATCGCAATGGGCTTGGTTAAGAAAGATGACCGTTTTGTTGTTTTGTCTGACATCTTAGGTGACGAAGATCACTTAGGTGATATGGACTTTAAAGTTGCGGGTACGACTGAAGGTATCACAGCACTACAGATGGATATCAAGATTGAAGGTATCACAAAAGAAATCATGCAGATTGCGCTTAAACAAGCAAAAGAAGCACGTTTACACATCTTAGGTGTTATGGATCAAGCTATCAGTGGTCACCGTGATGAAATGTCTGAGTTCGCTCCTCGCATTTATACATTGAAGATTGATCAAGACAAGATTCGCGACGTTATCGGTAAAGGTGGTGCGATGATCCGTGCTATTACCGAAGCATCTGATACCAATATCGAGATTGAAGACGATGGTACAATTAAGATCTTTGCCACTGAATTAGCAAAAGCTGAGATTGCAATTGGTAAAATCGAAGCGGTTACAGCAGAAGTTGAAGCAGGTAAAGTTTATCCTGGTAAAGTAACGCGTATCGTAGATTTTGGTGCCTTTGTTGAGATATTACCTGGTAAAGAAGGCCTCGTACATATTTCTCAAATTTCGCATGAGCGTGTTAACAAAGTTGCTGACTATTTAAAAGAAGGTCAGGAAATTGATGTTAAGGTCATGGAAATTGATAGACAGAATCGTGTACGTTTGAGTATAAAAGAGCTTCTAGAGAAGCCTGCTGCACCTGAAGCAGCGCCAGAATCTCCTGCAGAGTAATAGAGCGTTTAGAATAAAAGGGAGCTTAACAGCTCCCTTTTTTGTTTGAGAGAAAAAATGAATAATGAGCAAAGAACTGAAATAGAAGCGAGTGTCTTCAGGCAATTGTTAGCGCATTTGGATGCGAATAAAGATGTTCAGAATATTGACTTGATGATTTTGGCTGATTTTTGCCGAAATTGCTTGGCTAAGTGGTATTCAGCAGCAGCTAAAGAACAGGGGCTTGAGGTTGATTATGATGCCGCGAGAGAAGTTGTTTATGGAATGCCTTTTGCTGACTGGAAGCGCCAGTTTCAAACACCTGCGACTGATGAGCAACTAGCTGCCTTTGAAGCCCGACAAGCTGTTAAGACGTCAGGTTGCCAGTAATATCAATACTTCTGCATTGGGTAGAAACTTAACAGTAGTGGTATAAGCTTGTCGCTATAAGTTAACGCAAAAAATAGCTGACGTTTAAACAGAAGCAGATCCGTACGAAGTATTTTGCTACTATCCAATGTAACTTGTTAGGCTTTGATGGATTTACTGCATTTTTGTGGTTCATTAAGCCATTTATTCGTTAGGTATTGGGCCTATAACGGCGAAGAAGAATTTTTATGCATAAACGTATTTTACAACTCGTCTTAGTAGCAAGCTCGCTACTAACAGGTTGTGCAACTGTACCCAACAGCGGTGCTGTTCAATCACAGATGGGGAACCTGTTGCTTGCAGAACCTGCCCCTGTGAATTACCGAAGCCAGGTCGCTTTGGCTCGTATTAATCAAGTGTTGGCACAAGTAGAACGCAATCTAAATGATGTGCAGCGAGCGCAACTCTATTATGAACGTGCTGTTCTTTACGATAGTTTAGGGCTTAAAGGTCTTGCGCAGTATGATCTGAATGTTGCCTTGAAGTTTAAGCCAGATATGGCAGAAGCTTACAATTATATTGGTATACACCTTACAGAAGAGATGGAGTTTGATCAGGCTTATGAAGCATTTGATTCAACACTGGATATTAATCCTGATCATGACTTCGCCTTCTTAAACCGAGGCATTGCGCTTTATTATGGTGGTAGAGCAGCATTGGCTTATCAAGATCTCAACGCTTTTTATCAACTTGACGATACAGATCCTTACAGAGTTCTTTGGGCTTATATTGTTGAGAAAGAAGTTGATGGAGCACTTGCTTTGGAGCATTTGAAACAAGCGCGTGAGAAGTTGAGCAATGACAATTGGGCGACATTATTAGTTGATTTATACTTAGAACGCGTTAATGAAAATACATTACTGAGTAAATTGCTTGAAGGTGTTAGTAGTCAGCAGCAACTAACGGATAAATTATGTGAAGCTTATTTTTATTTAGGCAAGTATCACGCTGCACGAGACAATAATGCTATTGCTTCAAATTATTTCAAACTAGCGTTGAGTACAAACGTCTATCAGTTTGTTGAGCATCGGTATGCGCGCCTGGAATTAGACTTGATGCGAGAGGAAGCTTTTGCGAATGCAGAAGAAGCAAGTAATTAACAGCCGATTGAAAAAGCGCCTATGACAGCATCTCATCGGAGACGCCTCAGGTTATGGAGCCTTGCTTTTTTAGGTTCGTTATTGATCTTCTCCGATACAAACTTTTCGTCTGATTGGCTACTCAACGTACCTGAAGAAACAGATAATCCTCAATATTGGTATCGTGCTGCTCTTATGGGGCATCAAGAATCATTAGCTAAATTAACTGCCTATGCAACCTTAGAACGCAGTGTTTTCTGGTTAAGTAGAGCGGCTGAATTGGGGGACAATGATGCTTACTATCATCTTGCTTTGTCCAGCTCAGATGATAAGAAACAAAAGATCTACCTGCTTAAAGCGGCTAATGCCGCCCATGTTAAGTCGCAATTCTGGTTGGGGCTTAATGCTAAAAGCGATGACGAGCGTGTTCATTGGCTAACTGAAGCGGCTGAGCAACAATACTTACCTGCTCAAATTGCCCTTTATCAATTGTGGATATTACGTGACAACTTTGAAAAAGCTATGCCTTGGCTGGAGAGCACCGCAGAGTCAGAAGCTGAAAGTAACCTTATTCTAGGCCGATATCATTGGAATGTAGACGCTTATAAGAAAGCCAAAACATACTTTAAGAAAGCACAAGAGTTAGGAAATAATGAGGCGTCTAAGCTTATCCACACCATTGACCGTTATTGGTGGGGAGGTAATAAGTCATCCAATACACAAGCTTTTTTGCGTGAGCCCATTAAGCAGTGCCATATGCAAATTCAGCCTGTTGTTAATAACCTCGATGGTATGAGCAAGGCTTTAGGCATTAAGACACAATTCGAGAATGATGGTAGGTTAGACGTATTGTCGATTTGTATCAATGAACCTATCTGGGTTAAGCCTCAACAAATGCCATGCAATGCAAATTGGCGTGGTCAAGGGAGGTTAGGCTGTGATCTTAGTTATTTAGCGACACAGCTGAAAGCCACCAACTTTACACATATGCTGGTTTTAGGCAAGCAAGGTAAGGCTAACGTAAACAATGGCGTGCTTTATCTGGATCTAGTAGACACCTATGACGTATTTGTGCACGAGCTAGCGCACTTTGTCGGGTTTGCTGATGAATACCCTATAGCCAGAGGGCTTGCTGAGCGTATATGCCATCTTAACCGGCCTCCACCCAATATTGTGTTGCGGGCACCTGTGGTTAAATCGGAAATCACTGACCATGAGCAGGCTTATAGTAAAGATGAGCAAGCACTAAGAATAGAGGTAATGGAACCTGAACCGCTAGATATGAGTTATTGGGAAAAGTTTGGGAAACCAATACAGCTTACTCGCTCTAGGACTTGTAATAATCATGAGAATCAAGCATTTAAAGCGTCGAGTAGGCTCACCTTCATGGAGTATTACGATACAAAGTATATCCCTCCTCTATACCTCGATATGTGGCAAGACCTTCTATCAAATAGAGAAAGTTTAATCCCTGCTTATATTAATTTAGGGCAGGCACTTGAGAGGAAAGGTGACAGCAAGGCCGCCCAATATTGGTGGGATCAGCTTACATTATTCCAATCAGCGTCAGAACTTGAAGCTGTAGAACGCTATACAACACTTCCTTCGTCTTAGTTATCCTGGTGTAGAGGGTAAGATCACCAAGTCAGCTAATGAAGCCGACCTGTTTATTACTTGGTAATCATAGACTAGCTATCTTTACTAGTGTGGTATTTCTACAATTAATATTTGAATATCTACTGTGTACTTTCCCTAATGATGAGCTCAAAAGGTAATGTTGTCTTCGTTACTAGGCAAGGCTTACCAGCGATAATATCGCATAGTATCTCGACAGCTTGCTGACCAAATAACTCAGCTGGTTGTGAAATGGTTGTCAAAGGTGGATCGCAGTAATTGGCATAGGCTATATCGTCGAATCCGGCAACAGCGATATCCTTAGGTGCTTGGAACCCCAGTGCTTTAATGCCTTTAATGGCGCCAATTGCCATCTCGTCATTAAAACAAAACAGCGCTGAAGGGCGGTTTCGTCTTGCTAATAGCTTTTCGACAGCGTCGCACCCTGACTGCATGGTAAAATCACCATTGACGACCAGCATGTCGTCAAACGCAATATCAGCTTCTTTTAATGCTTCGCAGTAACCTTCTAATCTTGACTGCGTTAATGGGCTTGAATCAGGCCCTTTGATCACTCCTATTTTGGTATGACCTTGTTGAATGAGGTGCTGGACAACAGTTTTTGCTCCTCCTTTATTATCGAGATCAATGTGCGGAATACCGGGCAAATCAAAGCATTCACAAATATTGACGATAGGCAGTTCTTCAAGCGGAACAACTGTGCTCATAGGGTAACGGGCACTAAGTTGTATGACACCATCTGCCTGCAATGAGTCGACCATGCGGGTGTATTCACGTTCTCTTTCTATGTCACCTCGGGTATTACCTAACAGGACAGAGTAGCCACGTTTTTGTGCAGTTTCCTGGATGCCGCTTATGACGCGTGAGAAAAAAGGATTGGCAATATCCGGCACTAGTACAAGAAGGGCGTAGGATTTTTTCGCTCTAAAATTTCGTGCTAGTAGGTTAGGCTTGTAACCAGCTTCTTTAATAGCGTCTTTTACTTTATGGCGGGTTTTCTTAGAGACAACATCTGGAGCACTTAACGTACGCGATACCGTTGCAACAGAAACACCAGCTATTTTCGCAACGGTTCTAATATTTGTCATGATTTTTATCTCCGCGATATACTGGTTTAATGCTGTATCTCCTTCTGAAAAAAGCTAAGCGGCTAGCAACTGTCTTAATCACCTGTAAACTTTACATTATCTCAACACTTAATTTGCAACTTATTTTATAAGTTTACTTGACCTTTACAAATGTAACCGGTTACATTGAGTGCAAATTAGAACTCTTTTAGTGTTTTTAGGCAAGTTAATAATGCAACAATTCCGAAAAATTAGAATGGGAATGGTTGGTGGTGGCCAAGGAGCCTTCATCGGTGCCGTCCATAGAATGGCCGCAGCGCTCGATGGAAGGATAGATCTTGTATGTGGTGCCTTTAGTCAGGACTTTGAAAATACACGTCAAACGGGTGCTGAATTGGGGATTGATCCAGAACGTTTATACAGTAGCTATAAAGAAATGTTCGAAAAAGAATCAAAGTTACCGCCAGAACAGCGTATGGAGCTAGTCTCTATTGTCACGCCAAATCATTTACATATGCCGATATCGGTAGCTGCTTTGGAGCAAGGCTTTCATGTTATCTGTGATAAACCAGCCGGCGTGTCTATTGAAGAAGTTGCAGCATTAAAGCCAGTAATTACAGCTAGTGGAGCGTCATTTGCCTTAACGCATACTTATGCTGGATACCCTATGGTTTGGCAAGCACGTCATCTTGTGAGTGAAGGGAAGATAGGCACACTTCGTAAAGTATTTGTTGAATACCCTCAAGGTTGGCTAGCGAGTGATGCTGAATCAACAGGTAGTAAGCAAGCTGAATGGCGAACTGATCCAAAGAGAGCTGGTATATCCGGTTGTATGGGGGATATTGGCACTCATGCTCATCATCTTGCTGAGTTTATCTCTGGTAAGCGCATGACTAAGTTGCGAGCTCAATTAAAGACGCATATCGAAAATCGCCTATTAGAAGATGATGGTTCTATCCAATTTGAGATGGAAGATGGTGTCACGGGTACACTTATGGCTAGTCAGGTTTGTTGCGGCGAAGAGAATGCACTCAAAATTAAATTATATGGTACAGATGGTGGTCTAGAATGGCATCAAATGTCGCCCAATAGCTTAATGGAAAAAACAGCTTCTGGTATTTTTACGCACCGAGCTGGCGTTGATAAACCTTTGTGTCAAGAAGCATTGGATCGTTGCCGATTGCCGTCTGGACACCCTGAAGGTTACCTAGAAGCTTTTGCGAATCTTTACCGTGATTTTGCCAACAATATTCGTTCTAACGACGCGTCGTCAACGGCTTCAGTACCTGGGATCAATGAAGGTATTGCCGGTATGGTTTTTTTACAAGCGTTAGTAGACAGTCATCAACAACAAGGGGCTTGGATTGATATTACGAGCACCGATACATTTCATCACTAGGATAAAGGCATGAAACAAATAAAAGGTCCAGCCATCTTCTTGGCGCAATTTATGTCAGATAAAGCACCATTTGATTCGCTTGAAAATGCAGCAAAATGGGCATCTTCTCTAGGCTACAAAGGTATTCAAGTACCTAGTAATGACAAACGTTGTTTTGACCTCGAAACAGCCGCTGAAAGTCAAGATTACTGTGATGAAGTTAAAGGTATTTGTGCTGAGAACGGATTAGTTATTACTGAACTTTCTACACATCTACAAGGGCAGTTAGTCGCTGTTCATCCTGCCTACGATGAATTGTTTGATGGTTTTGCACCTGAAGCACTTAGAGGTCAACCTAGGCAACGGACAGAATGGGCCGTTGAACAGATGAAAATGGCAGCGAAAGCGAGTCGTAGGTTGGGCATCGATGTCTGCGCCAGTTTTTCAGGGGCTTTAATGTGGCACTTGGTTTATCCCTGGCCTCAACGCCCTAAAGGATTGGTCGAAGAAGGCTTTAAAGAATTAGCAAAACGCTGGGTGCCTATATTAAATGCGTTTGACGAGCAAGGGGTTGATGTCTGTTACGAAATACACCCAGGTGAAGATTTACATGATGGTGCAACGTTCGAACGTTTCCTTGAAGCCACTGACAATCACAAGAGAGCCAACATCCTCTTTGACCCTAGCCACTTTGTGCTACAACAACTGGATTACATAGATTTCATAGAACGCTATCACGACCGTATTAAAATGTTTCATGTTAAAGATGCAGAATTTAATCCGAATGGCCGTACTGGGGTTTATGGTGGGTATGAAGATTGGCAAGACAGAGCAGGGCGTTTTCGCTCGCTTGGTGATGGGCAAGTTGATTTCAAACGAATCTTTAGCTTACTCACGCAGTACGGATATGACGGCTGGGCTGTTCTTGAATGGGAGTGTTGTCTTAAGCACCCTGAAGATGGCGCGCGTGAAGGCGCTAAATTTATTGCCGATCATATTATTAGACCAACAGAATATGCATTCGACGACTTTGCTGGCGGGGTAAGCGATAGCTCATCACACCGTCGTATCCTTCAACTCGATTGATGAGGAGAGTAGTGTGGAACCTGAAGTAACTTTAAACCGAAGAAAACTCTTTTGGATTGGCGTTATCGCTTTGTTTACGGCAGCAATGAGTTTCTCTATGCGAGCGGCTGTTGCTGTAGACATCAAAACATCATTAATTGATTTGATTGACATTTCCCGCTCTGCGACGCTTTTAGCAGAAGCGCTAGGCGTCGCTTTTTTAGGTTTTGCGATAACGCTCTTTGTCGTTAGTCCATTGCTAGATGTTATTGGCATAGGGCGTGTTGTGAAAGGGGCTGGCCTTGCTTTTATAAGTGGTACATTGTTGATTATTTTCGCAAATGTGCTTGGCGACACTCAGTCCGCCTATACATATTTGTGGTTAGGTATGCTGCTTAAAGGTGTCGGTTGGGGAGCAACTGAAGCTGCTATTAATCCGATGACAACAGCACTTTATCCTGAAGATAAAACGCATCGTCTGAATGTTTTACATGCTTGGTGGCCTGCTGGTTTGATTGTCGGAGGTTTATTGGGTGTTATAACAGGCGAGCTTGATATTAATTGGAAATTGAGTTTAGCGCTTGTGCTTATTCCTGCAGTAGCATTGGTTGTGTTGTGTTTTAACACGACCTTCCCAGAAACAGAAAGGCAGGCTAACGGCATCTCTATGAAAGATATGTTTAAAGAGCTGTTGAATCGCCCAAGCTTCCTAATTTGGTTCGGTGCAATGTTCTTGACGGCTGCCTCTGAATTAGCACCTGGACAGTGGATTGACTTTGCTCTTACGCAAAAAGTCGGTTTTAGAGGAATCTTGCTGTTGATATATGTAGCAGGCTTGATGTTTATCATGCGGCATTTTGCTGGCCCTATAGCGCATAGAGTGTCTAACACAGGGTTATTGTGGTTTTCGAGCTTGTTTGCCGCAACTGGTTTGTATTCATTGTCCATTGTTAATGGCCCGGTAGGCGCACTTCTCGCGGCGACCGTTTGGGGTATAGGTGTATGCTTTATGTGGCCTACTATGCTTGCATCTGTTGCTGAACGTTACCCTAGAGGTGGTTCTTGGCTTATTGGTTTATTAGGTTCAGCAGGCGCATTATCTATCTATTTTGTATTACCCCGTATCGGTGCGCTTTATGATCAATCTAAGATTGAACTTGCCGGTGGCGCCGATGAGCTGAGCCGGTTATCAGCTGATGCATTGCTTGATATTGAGAATATGGCTGCATCGGAGTCTTTCTCGACGGTTGCGATTATACCTTGCGTGTTATTAATTGTTTTTGCTGTACTTTGGTTTAGCGACCGCCGACAACCAAAAAGCGAAGGGTAGAGCTATGAAACCTCTCGATCAAACAATCTCGAGACGACAGGTACTGAAACATGTGTCTCTTATCATGGGCGGTATTGCCTCAGCGCCTCTCATGTCTTATGCAATGGCAACACAGAGTAAATCTACTAAAGACATTAAGGTGGCTCTTGACAGTATTGCGCCATTCGAAAATCTGTTGTCTGTTGTTTCAGAGATGATCATTCCAACGACAGACACGCCTGGTGCTCAAGGTGCTGGTGTTCCTGAGTTTATCAAGTTAATGCTGTCAGAATGGTATGACGCCGGTGAGAGGAGTCGCTTCCTCGATAAACTCTCAGTTTTTGATGAATCAGCCATTAAGTCAGGGCAGGACAGTTTTGTTTCAGCACCTGAGTCAGTGAGAATAGCTATTTTAAAAACACAGGATGACAAAGGTCGTCAAAGTGTTTTTAGTGAGATTAAAGAGCTAACAGTATTTGGTTACTACACATCCGAAGTAGCCACAAAAGAACTCAATTATAGACTCATACCCGGAGCCTACAATGCCTGTGTACCACTTGAAGAAGTTGGGAAAACGTGGCTGCAAAGCGGTATTTAACGAGATGAAACGGTTATAAGTATGTCTACAGATAATAAATATGACGCCATAGTGATTGGCTCCGGTATGTCAGGTGGCTGGGCTGCCAAAGAACTATCCGAGAAAGGCCTTAAAACTTTAGTTATAGAACGTGGTAAAAACACCGAACATCGTGTTGATTATGTCGGTGAAAATAGACCTACCTGGGAAACTAAGTTTAGAGATAGAGTTGATCCAAACCTGGCTAAGTCGGAATACCCGATACAAAGTCAATGTTATGCCTTTAAAGAAGGTACTCGTAATTTTTTCACGAATGATAATGAACAACCTTACTCTATGCCGAAAGATAAGCCTTATGCATGGATACGAGGAGATCAAGTCGGTGGACGGTCATTACTATGGGCGAGGCAAAGTTACCGGTGGAGTGATTTAGACTTTGAAGCCAATAAAAAAGATGGCCACGGTGTCGATTGGCCTATCCGCTATAAAGATATTGAAAGCTGGTATACCTATGTCGAAAAGTTTGCTGGTATAAGCGGCTCTGAAGAGCAAATTCCTCATCTACCTGACAGCCATTTTTTACCGGCTATAGAGATGAATTGCGTCGAGAAAGACGTTAAGAAGAAAATGGAAGCTAAATTCGATAATCGCAAGATGATTATTGGACGTTGCGCACATTTAACAAAACCTACTGATGAGCAGTTAGCCTTGGGGAGAGCAAACTGTCAGTACCGCAACCAGTGTCAACGTGGTTGTTCGTTTGGTGCGTATTTCTCTAGTGTGAGTGCGACATTACCGGCGGCTAAAAGAACCGGTAATATGACGTTAGTCGCGGATACTATCGTACATAGTATTATTTATGATGAGCAAACGAACAAAGCACGTGGTGTTCGAACTATTAACCGAGTAACAGGTGAGAAGAAAGAATATTACGCGCGTATCGTTTTCATGTGTGCATCGACCTTTGCAACCTTACAAATCATGCTCAACTCTAAATCGGAGCGCTTCAAAAATGGTTTTGCGAATGACAGCGGAACCTTAGGGCATTATTTGATGGATCATCATCATAATGCGGGTGCAAGAGGGCGCCATACAGGCTTTAAAGATCGCTATTACTACGGACGTAGGCCAACAGGTATTTATGTACCTCGTTTTAGAAACTTGAAGGATAATGATTCTGAGTTTATTCGTGGCTTTGGTTTTCAAGGGAATGCATCAAGATCTGATTGGCAAAGTGCAGCGAGTAAGCCTGGCTTTGGTGCTGACTACAAAAATAGCATAAAAACGCCAGGTGATTGGGGCTTCTACCTTATAGGCTTTGGTGAGACATTGCCATACTACGACAATGCTGTGAGTTTGCATCCAACGAAAACAGATCGCTGGGGAATACCGCAGTTACATATAGATTGCACTATCTTCCAGAATGAGAAGAAGATGCGAGAAGATATGGCCAACTCAGCTGCAGAGATCCTAAGAACAGCTGGACTCGTTGATGTACAACCATATAACGAGGACGTAACACCTGGCCTAGGTATTCATGAGATGGGCGGTGCAAGAATGGGGCATGATCCTAAGACGTCTGTTTTGAATAAATTTAACCAATGCCATGACGTTGATAATGTATTTATTACCGACGGCTCAGCGATGGCATCTAGTGCATGCCAAAACCCATCCTTAACCTACATGGCATTGACGGCGAGAGCTGTAGATTATGCCGTAACACAGTTTAAACAAGGGAAGATTTAGGGGGCCATGATGAAAAGAAGAGACTTTGTTCGATTAGGGACAAGTGCATTAGCGGCATTGCCATTGCTGAAAGTTGATGGGCTATTAGCAAATCATCAAACTAGCCAAAAACCGTATAAGCAATTAGGGGTTCAGCTGTATAGCATCAGAGATCGGTTAGAAAAAGATTTTCTATTACCTTTTAATATTATTTCACTACTTGGTTATAAAGACTTAGAGTTTGCTGGTTATTTTGAGCATAAGCCTAAAGATATTAAACGTTATATGGATGACTTGGGTTTGGAGTCTAATTCTACACATGTGCGATTACCTCAACTCAGAAATGACTTTGACAGTGTTTTAGAAACGGCTCATATCATGGGTCAAAAGTATCTTATCTTTCCTTGGATGGAACCAAAAGAGAGGGAGACGTTAGATCACTACAAACGTCATGCTGAGCTTCTGAATATCCGTGGTGAAGCAGCAAAAAAAGCGGGCTTCCAAATGGCTTACCATAATCATGATTTTGAGTTCATGCCGATTGATGGAAAGTTACCTTACGATCTGCTGCTTGAAGAAACAGATAGTGATTTGGTCAAAATGCAACTTGACTTGTATTGGATTATTAAAGCTAACAAAGACCCTATTGATTTCTTTAAGAAAGCACCTGGCCGTTTTCATTCGTGCCATATTAAGGATAAAGCGGCTGACGGTTCCATAACAACGGTTGGAAAAGGCTCTATAGATTTTAACGCCATATTTCAGCATGCTGAGCTCGCTGGACTGAGGCATTTTGTTGTTGAGCATGACAATACAACTACACCCTACGAATCTTTAGGGTATAGCTATAATCAGCTAGTTAACGGATGAGTTTACAAGGTTAGCAGCATGTAATGCTGCTAACTTCCGCACCCGCCACCACAACTTGAACCACAACTACTCCCTCCATCGGAAAAAGAGGAGTCTGAGTCACCTCCCCAGAAACTAGCACCTGAGGCATCTGTTTTATTGTCGTCTAGAAAAGTATCATCATCCCAAGCGTCTGATTCGTCTAGCGTATAACCTTCTTCTTCAACAGGGTTATTGTCGAAACCATACATGAAATAAAAAGGAATGTAGGCATAGTAATCAGCGTACCGAGATGTGTGGTAGTCATGTTTACTAGTGAATTTGTCTTTTTTCACTCTTCGCTCGAGAATTGCTGTCTCGGATTGTGCAGGGAAGACGTCATTGAGTTCATCCTGCAGCTTTTTAACCTGAGTCTTGAATTCTTGCTCGAGTATAGTCAACTTAGAATCTCTTTGTAGTTTATCGCCCCATGCACTGTCGATAGTCTGCTTAACTCTTATACCAAGTTCTTGCTCCGATTCATTGGGTTGCTTTTTAAACTCACTGATAAAGCCGTAAAGATCAATGGTAACAGGGCTGTCACCGGTCTTAGGTTTACGATTGACCTTTACGTGCGTCAAGAAACGTAAATTAGCAATTTCTGCGTCGACTGTTAATGCTAATGTATTGACCTGTTTGATATCACCACTGTCGAACCCATCAGAGAGGGCAATACTGCCTTGTTCCAAGCTTGCTGTAGCGCCTACATTATTCTCATAGAGCAATTTATTATTGGCAGAGATACTAATTAATTCATCAAACTCAGCTTTTCTTAAGGCAATGTTGAGTCTTTGTAACACCGACAACATGACTGTTGCCTGTCGTTGCTCTGTAGGAGTCATACCACCGACGAACACGGCCTTTATTTTGTTAAAAACCTTAGAAGGCTTTTTTAAAATGTCCGCATTTTCTTGTGTTAGGTTGACCTTGATAGTCTGAGATAAATACATAAAAAACTCCGTTTATTATAGAACGTCTTGATTTTCGTTGTATCAATTTTCGCAGGGGCCGCACTGTGCAATATCGCTACTAGGCACTGGCCAATAGCGCTTATCTGGTTGTCCGTAATGAAGCGCATATATTCTTAGTGTCTTTTCGTACTGATTTATTACATTCATTTGATCGTTTGAAGGTTGATGATGCACAAACTGTCCTAGTTGTTCTTTACAAAATAACTGGTAAGTACGAGTGAATAGAATGAATTGATGCCAAACATCGTCGATAATTAGTGAAGGGGTGAGGCTTGAGTCAGACTGTGTACATAAGTATAGAAAACGTAAGGCTTCATGCAAGCCAGCTAATGCCTCTTCGTCTGATTGCAGGCTTGTATTTAATTGTATCTTACTAAGTAAGAGTGGGGCTTGAGAAAGTAATTCATTCGCCCAATGCTCTATCTCTTTTTTTCTGTCTGACATGCAACATTCCATGCTCTAAAAGCGTGATGTTAAAAAGCTAACATAACAGCAGCTATTGACGTCATCAATATGACAAACCATCGGTAATAGTTCTCAGGTATTTTCTTAACAATCGCGATACCAGTCCATGCGCCTAAACCTATTAGAGGTAAGCAGATTAGATTGAGTAGGAATGAATCTATACTGATACTTTCCCAAATAAAGATATGGAAGGGGAGTTTAAAGACATTAATAGCGAGAAAGAACCAGGCTGCTGTGCCTATATATTCGTTTTTTGGCAATCGCATGCTGAGTAGGTAAAGTGCCATTACAGCGCCTGCTAGATTGCCTATCATGGTTGTCACACCACCTAAAAAGCCCATTAATAAAGCGAACCATAGGTAATCTGGAATGGATTCTTTGTTAGACTTTTCCATCCATAACATAATGCCTAAGCTACAGAAGATGAAACCACTCATTAGTATACGAAAGGTTTGATCGTCAATATAATTGCCGAGCCAAGTACCGAATATGACCCCTACAGCCGCTGACGGAAAGAGCTTTATCAAATACCCCCAGTTGGCATGTCGGTGATAATACCTGACAGCAAAAATATCAGCCATAATCAGCATAGGCAACATAAGTCCTGATGATATTTTTCCACCAAAAATAATAGCCAGCAGAGGAACCGTGAACATGGCAATGCCGTGAACCCCGGTTTTGGCCATTCCAATACAAAATGCTACGACAAAGAGCAGCGCGAGTGTGTTGTAACTCAGTGAGTAATTAAAAATATCTAACATAATTGGCGTCTATTACTATAAATAAACGTCGGGGCGTCTTAGTGGCAAATATGGGCGAGATTCCCGGGCTTTTATTGTTTCACCTAAATCAATATCTGCATAAAGGATTTGTACTTCATCGTTCGCTTTAGCCACGACGTCGCCGTTGGCATTAACAACGATGGATTCGCCACTGAAATCCATACCACCTTCAAGCCCAGCTCTATTGCACATAGCGATAAAAACGCCGTTCTGCATCGCAGGCACTCTAAGCTCCCACTCAAATAACTCGGAAGGTTCGGCTTTTGTATTTGCTGTTGGAATGATGATCAAGTCAGCGTCTTTTAACACGCAAGTGCGAATACTTTCAGGGTAATGGCGATCAAAACAAACGACAACGCCAATGTTGCCAAAAGGCGTAGGGAATACTTGGAAGCCAGTATCTGATGGTTCATAGTAATCTTGTTCATAGAAACAAGGTACCTGCGCAATATGCACCATTTTAGATGTTCCTAATAACTCTCCCGATGGCGAAATAACCAAGGTCGCGTCGAAATATTTACCGTTTTGTTGTAAATAGATGTTTGGGAAAGCATAAATGTTGAGTTCGGCGCATTTCCTCTGGAAGCGTTTGACGATATCAGACTCAAGCGTTAATGCATATTTCTTGGCATCTTGCCCTTCATATTGCGGGAAAAAAGGGCTGAGCTGGATCTCTGGAAAGCAAACAATGTCTGCACCCTGCGAAGCAGCTTCTTCCATAGATGTAAGGGCATGCCTTAAGTTAGTTTGCATATCCTCGACTAAAACAGGTTGAACAAGTGCGAGTTTCATTTCTATATCGGTGTGGAAATTCAATGCTGTTAAGTTTACGCATAGGCTAGGTGACTTTAAAGCTTAGTTCTCTTGGTATTTTACTGCCGCTGTAAAGGTTTTTGAGGTTGTTTGGGCATATTCCTCTGTTTTTTAGCGCTATTGTGGATTAATCTACACCCTCTGATAATTAGGAGCTGTTGTTCTTTGATGTATGAGTTTTGTTGAACCAACAAAGCACGTTTTGAGCAAGGCGCTGGTGGAAGGTCTAGTGAACTCGATTCGGGTTGCTGATGTCTTTCTACCAACCCCGATCGGGGAGCGTAAGTCAAACAGAAATACTGCAAAATAATACAGTAAAGATTAACAAGCCCTATAGATCGCATTATAAAAAAATAGGTTCTCATCAATGAAAAAAATCTTTAAACGCCAATCCGCTGTGGCGGCATTGGTTACTGCGCTTTTCTTTTCAGTCAATGCTAATGCTACTGTTGTTCAAGTTCAGACTGTTCTTGGTAATTTTGACATCAACCTCTTTGATCAAGACACACCTCAGACAGTAGAGAATTTCTTAAGTTATGTTAACTCCAGTGCATACGTAAATAACGTTGTACATCGTTCTGTACCTGGCTTCGTTATACAAGCTGGTGGTTTCAGATTCGACGATGAGTTTCCACCTGTAGCAATAACAACCGATCCACCCGTTATGAATGAACCAACATTATCAAATGTTAGGGGCACAATAGCGATGGCGAAACCCAATGGCTCACCTGATGGTGCAACGTCACAGTGGTTTATTAACTTAGCGGATAATAGTACTAACTTAGATGTATCGAATGGCGGTTTCACTGCTTTTGGTCAAGTATTAGGTGATGGTATGGACGTCGTTGATGCTATTGCCGCTTTAGAGCTTTTGAATGCAGGTGGTGCATTGAATACATTACCTGTCCGTAACTTTACACAAACGGATGTTGATGCTGGCAGCCTACCTGATGCTGATAACTTGGTTGTGATTACCGATGTGATAGTCACTGATCCAGCTACTGTGACTAATCCTGATATTGTACCAGTTGCAAATACGTTGCTTAATGCCGGTGGTGGTGGAACTCCTCCTGCATCTGGCGGCGGTGGTGGTGGCGGTAGCTTCGGGCTATGGGCATTTTTACTTGCGGGCCTGGTTGCTGCGCGTAGAAAAGTTCTCCGCTAGTTTCTGACACACAGGTACATACTTTTTTTCCAGCTATTGCTTCGACAATAGCTGGAATATCTGACATTATTTCATTCCTTTTTAATACTATTACATCAACGATCAGTAGGCCTTAGGTTCATTAATTAATGGAAACTCAAATTGCGTATGTCTTTCGGTCTGGTCAGTCGGCTAACCGTTTTTTGAATGCCTTAAAGTCTGGTTATGTTGCTAACGTTAACGCGCAATTATTCAAAGGCAGTGATACCGTCAAAGTGACTTATGAAACGAGATCATTCGACTTTGATAGCACAACATCAGAACTCGATGACTTAGCTGAAAGGTTTGATGGTAGAGAAGTTTCTTTTTAATCCCCACTTGAATGAAGGTTAATGTCCATGTCCATTAAGGTTTCTGTTATACCTTTTGCTCTTATTAGTTCTGCACTTTTAGGGGCAGCAGTGCATTGGTTTGGACAACCAGATGCTATTGCTTGGACGTCTGCCATCACCCTTTTTACAGCGATATTATGGGCGACAGAAGCCTTGCCAATTCCAGCGACATCTTTAATCCCATTTGTTGCTTTTCCACTCGCTGGCGTTATCACCCACCGAGAAGCAGCATCTTCATTGGGAAGCCACGTTATCTTATTGCTGATGGGGGCTTTTATGTTGTCTAAAGGTCTCGAAAAGTCAGATATACATAAACGATTCGCTTTATACATGGTTAAGGCAACGGGGACACACAGCGCAAGACGCTTGGTGCTTGGTTTTATGTTAACGGCAGCTTTGCTAAGTATGTGGATTTCCAATACAGCAACAACACTTGTTTTGTTACCTATTGCACTAGCAATACTTCCCGCTATAAAGAATCCACGTTTGGCTGTCGCAATCTTGCTAGGTATTGCCTATGCTGCGAGTTTAGGTGGTGTATCAACACCGATAGGGACACCTCCTAATATTATTTTTGTAAGTGTCTATGCTGAAACCTTGGGCAAAGAAGTCAATTTTCTGGATTGGATGAAGACAGGTGTACCTATTGTTGCATTATCAATACCGGTTATGGCGATATGGCTAACAAGGCGTTTAGGCAGTGTCGGTGATATTGATTTGCCCAAAGCAGGTGAGTGGAGCACCGCCGAAAAGCGCATACTCATTATTTTTGGTACCGTTGCTTTAGCGTGGGTTTTTAGACCTTTTTGGACAGGTTGGCTTGGCCTGACAACAGTGGGTGATAGCACGGTAGCTTTAGCTGGGGTTGTCGCTATGTTTATGACGCGTAATGGCAAGATAGAGGATGATAAGCCTGGTCGCTTGTTAGATTGGCAGACGGCAAACTCTATACCTTGGGGTATGTTGTTATTGTTTGCTGGTGGTATTTGTATCGCCAAGGCGTTTGCTAGCTCAGGATTGAGTGACTTGCTTGGAGAATTGTTAGGTGGTTTATCAACCTTACCTGTAGTTTTACTTATTTTGTCTATTTGTTTGTTCGTGACATTTTTAACCGAGATTATGTCTAACACAGCGACAGCAACTCTGCTTATGCCAATTTTAGCGAGCGCCGCCATTGCGGTGGATGTTGATCCTCAACTATTAATGATCCCAGCAGTCATAAGTTCTAGCTGTGCCTTTATGCTTCCGGTGGCAACAGCGCCCAATGCTATTGTTTACGGTAGTGAGAAAATAGCCATGAAAACCATGATGCGTGAAGGTGTCGTTTTGAATATTTTTGTCGCCATCATAGTCACATTTGTGTCTTGGATGACGTTAGTCTAGGGCACTATCGTCTCTTCTACACCATGTGCTTGATTTAGCCATCGAGCCACCACAAAGAAGTAGTCAGACAATCTATTAATGTAGCGCAGACAAATAGAAGGTACTTGATGCCCGTTTTGCAAGTGTACGAGTTGACGTTCAGCTCTGCGAGCGACTGTGCGACAAACATGTGCTTGTGATGCCGATGTGCAACCACCAGGCAAAATAAAATGTGTTTGAGGGGGCAATGCTTGTGTCATATTGTCAATACAACGCTCTAATATACTAATATCTTCATCGTTTATCTTGGTGTTGGCGGAAATAGCAAAACCAATCTGGAATAATGATTGCTGTATTTGAGTGAGTTGGGCTTTTAGCTCATTGAGGTTTTCGCATTGCGCCTGAGCAAGCAAACTGACTAACATGCCTGTATGCGCATTTAGCTCATCTAATGTGCCATAACTTTCTAAAATAGGATCGTCTTTCTTGAGACGAAGGGCTTCTTGGGCATAAACTTGTGTTTCACCCTTATCGCCTGTTTTGGTGTATATCTTCATTGTCGTTCTTTAATCCTCATCATTTACAGGTGGGCGATATCTCCTCAATTGCACAATGAGGCCAAATGCGGGATGGTCAAAATAGTGAATTTGTTTACTGATAATGCGTCGAAGTTGTTGAAAGTTGTAACTATGTAAAAAGGCCTCATGATCGCTATTAATTGATGGATCACTACGTTGAAATGATGCAAGTTCACTATCAACAGGCAGTTGGCCAGGTTGTCGATAATTCAACTGACTATCAATGTGTAAGTAAGGTGTTTGGCCTAAATTTTGAAGGTAAACTTTAAATAAGCCATCAACCTCCCAGACAGGAGGATATGTTATATTTTCTTCTAAGGTGTCGTTTGAATCTTGTGAAACAGAGTATTCTTTTTGCATCCTAGCTAACTCACTTTCAAAGAGGGTTTGCTCCAATGATTTTGACGGCGAGTTTCCTTCAATGATTGCTGATACCTGAGAGATCAAATCATCCTGTTGACTAACCAAGGGGATATTATCCAAGCTTTGACCTTCAGACTCTAGTGCATACTCTGGGTGCTTCTCACCATTAAGTTGGTAGTCATTACCGTAGTTTTTCCCGGCCAATAATCGGAACGATTGAGCCTTGCTGCGACCAAAAAGGACTTCTTGACGCCACAACATATGAGAAATAATTCGCACACCACGTTGGCGATTAAGGTCCTTTGCCATAGTGGTTAATTGAAAGTTGTTACGAGGCAATAGGTAGGGTTTACCGGTATAGTTGGCGTAGGGTGGGGCAATATTAAGCGGCGTCTGCTCAACCACTTTAGGGGGGAGTTCGAAAGGTGTTAGCAAATCTGCGAAATAGCGCATTTCTGATTCAAATTGACATGCAACCGAGTCTAATGGCTCTAATTCAACCCAACTAATGTCTTCGTCAATCTTAGCCAATAAACTATCGAATGCTTCTTCTAACTCATCGTCAGATAGGCTTAACGCACTTATGCCCCCAAAGTCGGTATCACTGGCTAGTTGCTCTTGCTCAAGTTGTAAGAACAAATTATCTGTTTCTGACACATCGGTATCAATTGTATCTTCAGCAAAAGAGGATTCATCATTAATGACGAAATCATCGTTTGCTAACAATTCTGCACTTTCGACATTTTCCTCTATGGTAGCTGCCGCACGTTCAAAATCCAGTAACGCTTGTTTAAGACTATCTCTTGATGGGGTCGGTTCTACTTTTGGATAACAGGTAGGGAGACTAGCCTTGACTCGTTCAACGTTTGGAAAAAGGTAAGGAGTGAATAGATCAACACTGGATGACGTATCGATTGCTTGCCATGAACCAAAATTCTCATCGAGCTCGGCGGCAGATTCCAAACGTTTAAAAACAATAACTTCAACGTCAAACCACCATTGTTGTCGAGCACTTACTGGTGCAACAAAAACAACTGCTGTTATAAAAAGCCCAGTGATCCAAGGTATTAGTACTGAGAGAGTTGACTTCATTAAGCTGCGTTTACCTGTCCTGCAAATTGTTCCAACATGTTGTTAACGAGTTTAACACGCTCTTGGTTGTCCGGTTGCTTTATTGCAAACTTTAAGCGCTGAGGACCGTCGAATCTATAAATATTGGGTTGCGTTTGGATTAACTTAATAATGAAGCCAGGATCAATATTGGTATCAGCGTTAAATTCTACAAAGCCACCCTGGGCGCTCATTTCAATTTTGTCGATACCAAGAGATGACGAGGCTAACTTCATTTCGGCTAATTGCAGTAAGTTTTTAGCCGCAGAAGGGAGCAAGCCGAATCGATCGATAAGCTCTATTTGTACTTCTTTAATAGCTGTTGATGTCTTACAACTTGCTACTTTTTTATACAATGAAAGACGCGTATTTACATCAGGAATGTAGTCTTCAGGAAGTAGTGCAGGGATACGCAGCTCTATTTCTGTTTGCTTCGCTAGTACATCTTCCAAAGATGGTTCTTTGCCTTCTTTTAGCGCAGTTACGGCTTGGTCGAGCATATCCATGTATAGACTAAACCCAACCGTTGATATCTGACCTGATTGATCATCGCCCAACAGTTCACCAGCGCCTCTTATTTCCAGATCATGTGTCGCTAGAGCAAAACCCGCACCAAGGTCTTCAAGCGAAGATATCGCTTCCAAGCGTTTTTTTGCATCTTTGGTCATACGCCTAGGGTGAGGTGCGAGCAAATAAGCATAAGCTTGATGGTGTGAGCGTCCAACACGTCCTCTTAATTGATGTAGTTGGGCTAAACCGAGATGATCGGCACGATCCATAATGATCGTATTTGCGGTAGGCACATCAATACCCGTTTCGATAATGGTCGTACAAACAAGAACGTTGAAGCGTTGATGGTAAAAATCTGACATGACTTGTTCTAATTGTTTTTCACGCATTTGTCCGTGACCAACGCTGATACGAGCCTCGGGAACAAACTCTGCTAGTTCTGCTGCCGTTCGCTCAATGGTCTCGACTTCATTATGTAGGAAGTAAACTTGTCCACCACGCATAATTTCACGCATGATAGCCTCACGGATCACCTCTTTTTCTCTTTGCTGAACAAAGGTTTTTATGGCCAGACGTTTGGCTGGTGGGGTGGCGATAATGGATAAATCACGCATACCACTCAATGCCATGTTTAGTGTTCGAGGTATTGGGGTTGCGGTCAGCGTTAAGATATCGACTTCGGCTCTCAGTGCTTTAAACTTGTCCTTTTGGCGCACGCCAAAGCGATGTTCTTCATCGATGATAACCAGACCTAAATCAGCAAATTTAATGTCGTCTGACAGCAATTTATGTGTACCCACGACTATATCAACTTTGCCAGCTATCAAGTCTTGCATTGTTTGCTTTTGTTCTTTTGCTGAAAGAAAGCGAGACAGTACTTCAATTCTAAATGGCCAATTAGCAAAGCGGTCTTTAAAATTCTCATAATGCTGCTGTGCGAGTAAGGTGGTTGGTACTAAAATCGCGACTTGCCGTCCTTGGTTTGCTGCGACAAACGCAGCTCGCATGGCAACTTCAGTTTTACCGAAGCCAACATCACCACATACAAGCCTATCCATTGCATTAGGGCTGCCCATATCATTGATAACGGCATTAATGGCTTTTATCTGGTCGTCTGTTTCTTCAAAAGGGAAACTATCACCAAAGCTTTGATATTCCTGCCACGAGATAGGGTACGCGTAACCAGGTTTAGCTGCTCTTTTTGCATAAACATCTAATAATTGAGCGGCAACATCGCGTACTTTCTCTGCGGCTTTCTTTTTCGCCTTTGCCCAGCTGTCACTACCCAATGAATGCAAGGGTGCGTGGTCTAAATCGCCACCGCTATAACGACTAATAAGATGTAATGAAGCGACAGGGACATAAAGCTTGGCTTCTTTGGCATACTCAATGGTTAAGTACTCAGTTGCGACACCGCCGGCATCTAGTGTCTGTAGCCCTAAATATCGTCCAACGCCATGATCGAGATGAACCACCGGCTGTCCTAGGGATAGCTCTGCTAGATTACGAATAACAGCATTTTCGTCGGTCGCTTGGCGTTTTTCCCTTAACCGACGTTGACTTATTTTATGACCTAATAATTCTGTTTCTGTAATAAAGGCGAGCTTGCAGCCATTATCAAACATTAAGAAACTATGCTCTGCCAAACCGATACAAATACCGAGACTTTCGTCGGAATTAATAAAGTCACTTAATGTTTCGAACGCTTTCGGTTTTATTTGCCCTTTAGCAAGCAATTCGAGTAGGGTTTCTCTTCGTCCCTGTGACTCCGCACTAAAGATGACTTTATAGCCAGTTCGTTCCCATTCGGCTAAACGCTGAACAACAGATGCTAAGGGCATTTTTGATTGTGGTTTAACCGCAATATCTTGCATGCGCTCAATCGGGAAGTTCGTGTTTCCCGCTTTGTCTTCGAGCTTTTCATGGCCGATACTTATTCGAGGCCATTGTTTAATACCTGCAAAAAGTTCCTCAAATCTCAAGAACAGTTTTTGTGGTGCGAGAAGAGGCCTTTCATTATCGTAACGGCGCTGTTCATAGCGATCCTCTAAGTCACGCCAAAAGAATTCAACAGATGCTTTTAGGTCGCCTTGCAGCACTAATTGCGTATCTGGGTGCAAGTAATCGAATAGGGTTGCCATTTTCTCGAAGAAGAGAGGCATATAGTATTCTACCCCACCCGGCATGATGCCTTTTTGAACGTGTGAATAGACAGAGCTTTTACTGTTAACAAAACTGCTACCCGTATCAAACTCTGCTAAATAGTTTAGTTTGAAGCGATCTAATCCGTTTTTATCTGTGGGGAATTCATGGGCCGGGAGCATGTGAATATGATCAACGATCTCAGATGATCGCTGATTATCGGGATCAAACAGTCTGATGCTGTCTATTTCATCATCAAACAAGTCAATACGAAAAGGAAGGTCAGTACCCATAGGATACAGATCTATAATGCTTCCTCTTATGCTGCATTCGCCATGATGCATCACTTGATTAACTTGTTGATAGCCAGAACGTTCTAACCCTTGTCTAAACTGATCAATATCGAGCTTTTGTCCAACTTCTAACATCAATAGATACTGGCTAAGATAGTCAGTAGGTGCAACTCTCAGCAATAGCGTGTTAACCGGAATGATAAAAATAGCCGGTGTTGGCTGTGTTAATTGGTAAAGTGTTTGGAGTCGCTGTGAAACAATATCTTGATGCGGCGAAAATGTGTCGTAGGGTAGTGTTTCCCAATCAGGCAATACATTGATCGACATATTTGCTTGTGGACGCTGTAGAAAGAAAGATAGCTCTTTTTCGAGTTTCAGCGCCGATGGGGTATCAGCGGTGACCAATACTAAGGCACCTTTCGTTTTCATCGCGGCATTTGCCACAGCCATCGCTAAGCTACTACCTTGAAGGTTTCCCCAGTGGATATGATCGCTTTTGTTTTTTGGTAAGGGTGGTGAAAAAATACTTTGGGACATAAAAGGCGTTGCTGATTTTCCGTGTTAGTGATTTAAACGTATTTGTTATTTTATTCTGGTGCTTGAATTCTAGGCTTCGCACGTTTTTTTAATTGTTGCGTTTGCAAATGCAGACTTGCTTTAACGAGAATATCTTGATCTTTTTCTCTGATCGAGGCAAAAGTTAAAGATACATGATAAATGTCATCAACTTTTTGGCAATCAATCACCTCTGCATAGGCATAAATTGCGCTGGCTTCTTCAACTAAAAACACCTTAACTTCGAGTGTTTTTTCTATCTCTATTGGGGTGCTGCTAATGACTTTTAAGCCACTGCCGCCGAACTCAATACCTTGATATTGGTGTTTTTCATCATCTTGTTGTTGCAATACGTACGACATGATCAAATCGATCTTTCGGTTTTGCATATTCAAAAAGGCAGAAAGCTGTTCAGCATGTTCACCGAGGACGCGCAAGGGGCGCAAAACCTTGGCATCAATCTCTGACATTTCACTTGCAATAACAAATGGGTGTGGCATATGTTCGGTAAGCTCTTCTGCGTCCGGCACAATAAAGCCATCTGTCACCGGCACCATATTAACCTGTACCGCATGTTTGATAGTAAAAAATTCGTGAAACTGCTCTCGTTTTTGTTCTAACGTTAATTTTTGCATGTTTACTTCCACGGTGCTGTTTAATTTTGCTTACTATTTTGTAGGTTGTACGGCGACAATCTTACACGTATTATTGAACCCATTAAGTTTTCCATCATACTGGACCTAGCCCAAGTCATAAACCATGACAGCGTTAAAAGGTCAGAAGTAAGGCTTTTTTATCAAATTTCACACACTACTGAATCTTATTGTATGAACTTTTCTGTGTCCGCATTAATTGGATTGCGTTATGCAAGAGCACGCAAGAGTAATCAATTTATCGCCTTTATCAACATGTTTTCGGTGGCTGGCATTGCTTTAGGGCTAATGGCATTGATTGTCGTTTCTTCTGTGATGAACGGCTTTGAAGCTCAACTTAAGCACAGTGTACTTGGTGTTGCACCACATATGATGGTTGAACACGATGATCCAAATGATGTTTTACAATGGATTGGCGAGGACGATAACGTCTTGAAGGTATCGTCTATGATTGAATCTGAGGGGTTACTTCAATCTCAAGGTGGATTAAGAGGCGTAAGATTACAAGGAATTGAGCCGGAACAAATTAAAAGTAACTCAGTCATTGCGCAAAATATGTTAGCAGGAAAGTTTACTGCGTTAGAAGCTGGAAAATATAGAGTCATAATCGGACGGCCATTATCACTTCAATTGAATGTCGGTATTGGTGATGAATTACGTATTATATCCGCACAAGCGAGCGTATTTGGTCCTTTGGGACGAGTGCCTAGCCAACGTAAATTTGTTGTTAGTGGTGTCTATGATGTTGGTTCTGAACTTGACGACAAAGTCATTGTGGTTCATCGAAAAGATCTCGCTCGATTGATGAGAAATAAGGTCGATAGGTTAAGCCAACAGCGTATTTTTCTGTTTGATGCTTTTGACTATTTACCTGTTAAGCAAAAGCTTGAACAACACAATGTTAAAGTAAATGACTGGCGAACGAACCAAGGGCCGCTCTTTTCAGCCGTTTCGATGGAAAAGAACATGATCGCATTGATGCTTATGCTGATCGTGGCTGTTGCAGCATTCAATATCGTCTCTGCTTTGGTACTTATTGTGACTGAAAAACACGGTGATATTGCTATCTTGCGTACGCAAGGTATGCAGCAATCCTCTATAACCTTAATATTCTTGTTTAGTGGTTTATATAATGGTCTTAAAGGAACCCTTATTGGTTTGGTTGTTGGTGTTGTGTTAGCCACTCAACTCAATGACCTTCTTGTGTTAATAGGTGTGCCAGTTGACGTGATGACAGGAGGTTTAGGGTTGCCGGTCGAGCTGCATGCAGGGCAGATTACCTTCATGGTTTTGCTGAGTTTACTTTTATGCTTTCTAGCAACCTTGTATCCAGCGAATAGAGCTGCTCGTGTTGAGCCCGCGCAAGCATTGCGTTATGAATAGAGAAAATAAACAAACTATGTCAGAACTTATACGTTGTGTTGATTTATGTAAAAACTACCAAGGAGAAGCGGAGACGATTGAGGTTCTCAAGAACGTTAACTTTAGTGTTGATGTTGCTGAACATGTCGCTTTGCTAGGGAGCTCTGGATCAGGTAAAAGCACGTTATTGCATATGCTGGGAGCACTAGACAAACCGACATCGGGGCAAGTTCTTTTTAATGACAACAATGTTTTTGACTTCTCGGAGAAGAAACAAGCAGCTTTCAGAAATGCATCACTTGGTTTTGTTTATCAGTTTCATCATTTACTCCCAGAGTTTAATGCCTTGGAAAACGTAGCGATGCCGCTCATGATTGGTGGGCAACCGAAAAACCAAGCGCATGCCAGAGCAGAAGAGTTGCTGAAATTGGTTGGCCTTGGCCACCGGTTTACACATAAGCCGATGGCGTTGTCTGGAGGAGAAAGGCAGCGAGTTGCTATTGCCAGGGCACTGGTATCCAACCCTCAACTTGTTTTAGCCGATGAACCAACAGGTAATCTTGATCATAAAACCGGTGAAGCTATTCTCGAATTGATTAATCAACTGAAAGAGCAACTTAACACCAGTTTTATTATTGTCACGCACGATATCGCTCTAGCAAATAGGCTTGATAGAGTCTTACAGTTAACCGAAGGGCATTTAACAGAAG
>CAZVDU010000027.1:26442-32957 GCA_964625615.1 uncultured Pseudoalteromonadaceae bacterium
AAATGTCTCTTAGCTGGCAAGTTGCTTGGCGATTTAGACAAAGTAAACGTCAAAACGGGTATATCTCATTTATTTCAGCATCTTCGACTCTTGGTATTGGGCTTGGTTGTGCCGTTCTGATTTTATTGCTTTCTGTCATGAATGGCTTCGAAAGTGAGTTGAAAAACCGCCTATTATCTCTAATTCCTCATGGTGAGCTGTCGGCGGTTGATCAATCGGGTATTAAAGGTTGGAAGAACACAACGCAAGCTTTGATACGGGAAGAGGCAGTAAAACATGTTCAGCCTTATGTTAAAGCTGTAGGTATGGTGCAGAAGGGCGTAGCGATGAAAGCGGTTGAGTTAACCGGTTTAGAAGTCAATGACGAACAATATCAATTGTATTCACAGGCGATAAGCGCCGAAGCTTGGAGTGCTTTTGAACAAGATCCTCAATCAGTGCTGTTGGGCAAAGGAATTATGGAAAAGCTATCGCTTAATGTTGGCGATAAAGTGCAAATACTCCTGCCTCAATTAACGAAAGAAGAGAAACTTAAAGCACCGATCACTAAGTGGTTAAATGTCGCTGGACACATCAACATTGGCGGTGAAGTTGATTCGTTGATTGGTATGTTCCATTTATCCTTGGGTGCTGACATATTGGATGTGGAGACTGGCGCTCAAGGAATACAAATATACTATCATGACCCCTTTGTCGCGCCGCCAATGACTAGGAAGTTCGGTTATGCTCAAGATCAGGCACTATATATATCTGACTGGACACGTACACAAGGTCATTTGTACAACGATATCCAGCTTGTTAGGGTATTAGTGTACGTTGCTTTAGTGATGTTAATCGCTGTTGCTTGTTTCAATATTATCTCCACATTAGTGATGGCTGTTAATGAAAAGCAATCAGAAATAGCTGTGCTAAAAACCATGGGGGCGACTAACGGCTTTATTACACAAATATTTGTTTTACAAGGTGCGATTAATGGTGTTGTTGGTACTTTTTTCGGTGTGATCATGGGCGTGATTTTCGCTAAAAATATAACACCCGTGGCGAACTGGTTTGAAAGACAAACTGGGCAGGTTTTGTTGGAAGGCGATATCTATTTTATCGATTTCTTGCCATCTCTATTAGTGTGGAAAGAGGTTTATATAACAGCAGCTATTGCGATTGCTCTAAGCTTACTAGCAACGTTATACCCGGCCATGAAAGCTGCCAAAATTGAACCTACAAAGGTGTTAGGGCATTGACATGAGTTGCTTATGCTACTTTTAATTGTTTCTTAAAAATGAATAAGAGGAGCATGAGTAGTGCCATTGGAATCAGTGATAAGTAAAAAGCGACTTGCCCTGTAAAGTGGGCGAATGTCCAACCTGTTACAAAACTACCTGAGGTTCCCCCCAACGCCGAGAAAACGACAATAAGGCCCGTCATACTTGCGTGTTTATGTTTAGGAAGTGCGCTGAGTACAACGGAATTAATTGCTGGATAAATAGGTGCCATAAATAGCCCTACTAACGGTAAAAGATAAGCAGCTAAAGGAACTTCTGTCCAACCGTTAACGACGGTATTTTCTAACCCTTTTGTTAACGGTAGAACGAGTAACATTAAGCAAGCCATTGCAATGATGCAGATGTTTAATATCGGATACCAACTTATGTAGCGAAGTACACCTCCTGCACTCAATCGCCCTACAGCGAGGGCTAACGCAAAAATACTGGTTATTTGGACGCTAATATTCGACGGAAGGTTCATTATCTCGTTATTGAATGTCGGCAGCCAAGTTCCAAGACTTTGCTCGATCAATACGTATAAGAAAACGGCAAGAATAAAGCTAAGTACCAGCGGAAACCAAACCAGAGCTAACATGTCCTTTATACCATCACTTTCTGTTTTGTTGTCGTGAGTTGTTTGTGCCTTTTCGCTAAATTTAGTACTTTCCAATAAAATAATATTGATAACGGCAAGGCCAGCTATATACCAATAAACTTGTAGCCAATCTCCTGTGCTATCACCGCCAATAAATAGACCGAATAGCCAAAAACCACTCAAGACGCCGACCATAAAGCAGCCTTCAACAATGTTTAGCACTGAGGCGTGCTGCTTAGCATTTTCAGTCAGTACACCGATAAGAGAATAAACAGAGACTTTAACAAGAGCAAAACTTGCTCCGACGCATAAAAATAGGATTTTGGTCATTAAAAATGTGGGGAATAGGGGCATGGCGATGCAGCTAAGAGCAACTACAGCCAATCCGATTTGCATCGCTCTTACGAACCCAAGTCGAGGAAGATATGATGCAACAAAGAAGGAAACAATGGCTATCGGTAAGTCCTTAAACCCTTCTAAAGCACTGGCTTGCGTTTTCGTGACATTGTATTCATTGATGACCTGTAAAATGACTGTTCCAACGCTATTGAGCAATATCGCAAAGATGATATAGGTAAAGATAAGCGACAAAAGCAATCGGGTATTTTTCACGTTAAACCTTCCAAGTTCATGACTGAATAGATGCCAATAAACAGAGTCTTCTTATTTAAAAGCGATCGAATGAAACTGATTGTGTCATTGAAATTAGTTTTTTGCAATCGATTGCAAAAACGGTATAGTTAAAAAAGAAGAACATGCCTTTAAGAGAGAATTTGTGATCCAAGCATCAACATTGAATGCGACGCCTTGGTCTATTGAGGAAGAAAAGCTAGACGCTAAACAAGTCGAGCTGCATCAAACATTGTTCGCACAAGCGAATGGTTTTTTGGGTATTAGGGGGTGTGTCGAAGAAGGATATCAAGACGGTACCAGTTCAACTGAAGGCACTTATTTAAACGGTGTTTATTCCCGAGAATCTATACCTTATGGTGAAAGCGCATATGGTTTTGCAACCCATAACCAGAAGGTTATTCAGGCCCCCAATGGAAAACAGATCGACATCTTTCTTGATGATGAGCATGTAAAGTTTGGTCCTGAAAAAGTAGTGAGTCACAAGCAAACCTTGGATTTTAAAACCGGCATCTTAAATCGAGAAACCGACTATGTATTGTCAGCTCAACGTACATTAAAAGTACAAATAGAACGTTTTGTCTCACTTGAGCATAAGTCGCTTATGGTGACTAAATTCAGTCTGTCAGTCGATAATTTCAATGGAAGGTTAAAAATTGTATCTGGCTTAGATACAGGATATAGCCAGAGTGCACGAAAAGGTGACCCTCGTGTTACTGAGTCATCGGTACAAGACGCCATTGAATTACTTGATGTTTCTGTTAACAAATCACAGTGCTTAATGGTTCACCAAGTTAAAGGTGTCGATACTCAGGTTGCCAGTCTATGTGAGCATTTAAAAACCACCGGAATGAACCTAACAGGGGACATAACAGAGCAAAGCCGCGTTTGTGTTGTTTTTGAAACTGAATGTGAAGGGAGAAGGGATGTTAGTTTCGAAAAGCGCGTTGTCTATCAACATGCCACTAGCAGTACTGACTCTTTAAAAAAGAATATTACTGAAAAATCTAAAGCAACCAACTTATTAAGTTACGAAGACTTGGTTGACTATCAACGGCGACATTATGATGCATTCTGGGGATCGTCGGATATTGAACTGGAAGGAGACGATAAGCTTCAACAAGGGTTGAGGTTTAATCAATTTCATTTGTTTCAATCGGCTGGAAGGGGAGGTAGTAGTTCAATTTCAGCGAAAGGCTTAACCGGACATGGCTACGACGGTCATTATTTTTGGGATACTGAAATATACATTATCCCATCACTGACTTTTAGCCAACCTCAACTGGCGCGAGACTTGTTGGTATATCGTGTAAATACTTTAACTTCCGCAAAATATCGCGCCAGGCAACTTTCTATAAACAAAGGCGCTTTATATGCTTGGCGGACGATAGGTGGTGAAGAGTGTTCCGCATATTATCCTGCAAGTACGGCGCAGTATCATATCAATGCAGCGATTGCCTATGCGTTCAAAGTTTATTTAGACGCAACAGGTGATTGGTCATTAATGATCAGTGGGGGAGCTGATGTCGTTTTTGAAACTGCCCGTCTATGGCCACAACTTGGACATTTCAATGCGCGTAAACAAGGGCAATTCTGTATTGATGGTGTCACCGGGCCAGATGAATATACAGCAGTTGTCAATAATAACTTCTACACCAATGTGATGGCACAAATGCACCTGCGTTTTGCCGCCAAGTTAGCGAGGAACCTGCTTGAAGACAGTGCTGATGATTATAGTGATATTGCTCGACGGATTAAATTGAGCAACGAAGAAATCGAGCAATGGGAAAAAATTGCTGAACAGATGTATCTCCCTTTTGATAGTGGGCTAGGTATCAATCCTCAGGATGATCAGTTTCTTGATAAAGCTCTCTGGGATTTTGACAATACGCCAGAGGACAAATACCCGTTATTACTCCATTTCCATCCGTTAGTGATTTATCGGCACCAAGTGTTAAAACAAGCTGATGTTATTTTGGCTATGTTTCTATTGGGCGAACAGTTTGATAAGACGTTGAAGCAAAAAAACCTTTCTTACTACGAGCCACTTACCACGCATGATTCAACGCTATCTGGTTGTATTTACGGCATTGTTAACGCGAACGTTGGGCATTATGAACAAGCAACTAAGTTCCTCGAAAATGCCGCACGTATGGATCTGGATAACTTACACCATAACACTGAATATGGTGTACATACGGCCAGTATGGCGGGGTCTTGGAATACACTGGTTTATGGTTTCGCGGGCATGATATCAAAAAAAGGTGAGTTGAGCTTTAAGCCATTTTGCCCTGAAAAGTGGAGGCACTATCAGTTTTCTATCTCTCTGAGGACGAGCCAATTAATCATTAAAGTTACACCTCATCATACAGAGTATCGATTGATCCGAGGACAACGTTTATCTATCAGTCATTGGGCTCAGAATGTGATTCTATCTGACAAAAGTACGGTTTTATGTCATAACGGAACAGCGAGTATAAAACATGATTAAGGCATTTATTTTTGATCTTGATGGGGTTATTACCGACACAGCTGAGTTACATTTCCTCGCCTGGAAGAAGCTCGCAGATGACTTGGGCATATACTTTGATAAAGCGATGAATGAATCACTCAAAGGTGTGGATCGTATGGGCTCTTTAGATGCCATACTTGGGGGTAAGAAAAGCGATTTCAAACACGATGAAAAAGTTCGATTAGCGACGCAAAAGAACATCCACTATCAGTCGTTAATTAAGTCGTTATCACCAAGTGATATCTTACCCGGTATTGACAAATTTCTAGATACCTTAATACAAAAAGGTTATCGAGTTGGGATGGCTTCTGCCAGTAAGAATGCACCTGCAGTTGTTGAATCTCTGGGTTTATCACGTAAGTTTGAGTTTATTGCTGACGCAAACCAAGTTAAGCAATCAAAGCCTCACCCTGAGGTGTTTCAGATGGTTGCTGATTATTTTAAAGTTAGTGGCAACGAATGTGTTGGGATTGAAGATGCGTATGCTGGTGTGCAAGCGATTAATTCTGCGGGCATGTTCGCCGTAGGTATAGGTTCAGCTAATGTCTTGTCTAACGCTCCACTCGTGTATGGCGATACCAAGCAACTAGATTTGGCCAGCATACTATCTCGAGTTAACTTTGCTTAGTTCGCTGCGTTGATTGCCTTATAACCAATTGTGTCGGTAGCATTTCTGATAGCACGTCTTCGCCGTTAAGTTTTGCCAATAACTTGCTGACAAGCATTTCTCCGCCGTGGACAGTGTCTTGTCTGACCGTTGTAAGGGAGGGGTGATACATGGAAGCCAGTGTAATGTCGTCAAATCCGACAATGGCAACATCATTCGGGACATTGATTGCACTTTCTTTTAATGCTTTGATGATGCCGATTGCGATCATATCTGACGCTGCAACAATACCGTCGTAAGTAAAGCTACCCTCCCTCAGAAGTTGCTTAGTCACTTCGTAACCTGCTTGCGCGGTAAAAGGGACATCTAAGGTCGTATCTATCATCGATACTTTTTTGTTTTCATCCAAGGCTTGTTTATAGCCTTGCCAACGCTCATGAATTTCGCTGTGATGAGCTTTCCCAAAAAAACCAATGCGTTTGCAACTCTGCTCAATCAAGTGACGTGTTGCTAAGTAGCCCCCTTTGTGATTATCACTTCCAATGGCGGTATAGTTTTTAGCTGTAGAGCCCCAGGTAACAAAAGGCGACGTTGATTCAATCAAGGTGCTTAGTTGAGTGTCATCTTCGCCTTGTCCGATGATAATTAAACCATCTGCCTTACGTGTATCAAAGTAATGTCTCTGCCAGTCTTTAGGAGCGCTTCTCGTTGTTGAAAGCAACATATCATAACCCTTTGCACCTAATGCTTCTGCTATAGACCCTACTAGGCTTAGCATAAAAGGATCAGAGACCGATTGATCATTGCCGGAACTGATTAAGATGATAACGGCGACAGTCTTGGTTTTTTGTAACCTTAAATTGCGTGCTGCTGCATTAATCGTAAAGTTGTTTTCGTCAGCAATGGCTT
>CAZVDU010000028.1:0-31368 GCA_964625615.1 uncultured Pseudoalteromonadaceae bacterium
TCAGATCTTATATGAGACTGGAGCAGCTTTTTAAGCAGCTTGAACAAACCAAAACTTTTGGTGCTAATTGGTCTTTCATTACTTTCTTTGAATCACTATTCACTTTGCTCGATTTGTTAGATCGCCTTGACGTGCGTAATGACATGCTTAAAGACATTGAAATGCATGAGAAAAACCTCAAGCTTTGGTCCAAACACCCGAAGATTGATTTAACGGCGCTCCAACAGGCCCTTGATAAAGTGGTTAACCTAAAGGAGCAGCTCAAAAATGCCAGAAAAATAGGTAATACACTCAAGGAAGACAAGTTCTTGAGTTCAATTAAGCAAAGGTTCGCAATACCGGGCGGAACCTGTAGCTTCGATTTACCCAACCTTCATTACTGGTTAGAACAATCTCAGGAAAAAGTGCAGAATGATATTGACGAATGGCTAAATGAATACATGATCGTTCATGATTCACTCGACATTGCCTTGTCTTTTTTAAGAGAGCGCGGCAAATTTATTGATGCCACTGCACTTAAAGGTTTCTATCAAGGCGTCGCTGACGAAAAAATTGAATTGATTCGAATTCACTGTTCGACTGAACATGGTTATTACCCAACACTCAGCGGTAATAAATATCGCTACGCTATCCGATTTATGAGTTTTGAGTTAGACCAAGGCAACAATACATCGATCCCCGAGAGTATCAATTTCAAGCTAGCAAGTTGTTAAATTTATTTCAGCGAGCTTGATTTGCCGATTTTCCCTCTAAGGATATCTCTAAACTTCAATGTAAAAGGCTCTCTCTTAGCTATCTGCGCTCCCAACAAATAACCTATGTAGGCGGCTATCAACCAATACCAGCCGTTCTTCATGACAATCTTGCCGTCCCAATAGTTAAACCACACGAATGCATCAACGAGGTTTCTAATGGCGTTGATAAGCATATCGACGAGTAAATTAATACTAACCTGACTCAGCAATTGAGAAAGGTTAAGTTGAAAGAGCTTTCCAATAAAATCAAATATCTCACCTATCTCTATATAAAAATAAGTGATAAGCGCCATCAAACCATAAAAGCCACCACCAAAATACAACCATTTGTTCAGCACTTTATTATTCTTCGAAGAAACATCATTGTTCTTTTTGTCAGCCTTATATTGCTTAGACATGTTTTTCATCGCTAAGTTAAAACTCTTAGTATCAGAAAAGTCATCGAGGCGATTAGACACAATAGCGCGACTTACCAAGAGGTAAGTTATTATTAAAATAGGAATGCCAGCATAAAGGGAAGCTCGTATAGCTTCTATTACCATAGCCACTTTGCTTTACTCTCTTCACTCTCAATAGAAACCTTATTGAATAAACTAAAGTAGCTCAATAACTTAGTCAACTTTAATGGAAATGGCAGATACTCCAAACACCAAAAGTGAACAGATAAGAAGTAGGTTTGGTATAATCGACATATTCCAAAGACAGACATTTAGTGATTAATGACAACCGTAAATTGCCCAACATGTAGAAAAGAAGTTCAGTGGACGAGCGTCAGCGAATTTAGACCTTTCTGCTGCAAAAAGTGCCAACTTATAGACTTAGGTGAATGGGCAACTGAGTCACATAGCATTCCAGAGAAACCAGGTCGAGTAACAGAATTGGATATTGATCCTGAAGATATCGAAGCTTTATTAGCACAAACCTCTGAGAACTTTTTCAAAGAGTAATAATATACCTACATCTTAAGAAACGCTGATACAAACAATCTTGCCTTGGGAGGTTACCGAGAGGCATAACGACTTTCTAACGCTGAAATAATAGGTTCGTTCGCATCCGGGAAGTTAAAATCAACTAAATCATGAACTGGCACCCATTGCCCCAATTGCCCCTCTGCGCCTCTAGGTTCATTGTAGAAGTCTGCCACTAGCCTAACATCCAATGACACCTGTTTATCACCGTAATCATGCTCTATCACCATCAAACTTGATTGTTCAGTAACCTCTATGCCTACCTCCTCTCTGAGTTCTCTAACTAAAGCCTCTGACATTGTTTCGTCAGCTTCCTTCTTACCCCCAGGGAATTCCCACTTACCACCTTGGTGTAAATCATCAGCACGCTTTGTGATATAAATGTGCTTATCCCTTACAATTACGCCTACAGCGACTTCAACTCTTTTCACGATTACACCTGTTTATACAAAAAAGCCGGGATAAACCCGACTTTTAATATTCTTTAGAAAAAAGACCTTAGGTCAACTTTCCATGACATTGTTTATACTTTTTACCTGATCCGCAAGGACAGGGATCATTTCGCCCAACTTTAGGCATATCTCGTACAGCCGTTTTAGCAATATTTTGCGGCTCATTTTCAGATTCATGCTCGTACTGCTTAGGCACATCATCTGCTTGCCTGCGCTGTTCTTCAACAGCTTCAACATCAGACTCAGCTCTAACTTGAACCTTACTGAGCAATTTAACAACATCAATTTTAAGGCTTTCTAGCATTTCAGAGAACAGCTCAAAAGACTCTTTCTTATACTCTTGTTTCGGATTCTTTTGTGCATAGCCACGTAGATGGATACCTTGACGCAAATGATCCATCGCTGCCAAATGCTCTTTCCAATGACCATCCAAGTTTTGAAGCATAACTGCTTTCTCAAATTGTCTAAGAACAGAAGCACCAACAGCTTGCTCCTTAGCGGTATAATTTTCATTAACAGCTTCAGCTACACGCTCTCTGAGTTTCTCTTCATATAATTTGTCATCATCATCAAGCCATTGTTGCAAAGGCAAGTCGACATCAAAGTCTGCTTTCAATCTGTCTTCAAGCGAAGGGACATCCCACATCTCTTCCAATGACTCAGGTGGAATATATTCGCTGATGGTTTGCGTGAGTATATCTTCACGAACCGCTGTAATAGTTTCGCTGATATCGCCATCATCCAATAACTCGTTACGTTGTTCGTAAATCACCTTACGCTGGTCGTTAGCAACATCATCGTATTCGAGTAATTGCTTGCGGATATCAAAGTTACGTGTTTCTACTTTACGTTGAGCATTCTCTATCGCTTTGGTTACCCAAGGGTGCTCAATCGCTTCACCATGTTCCATCCCTAAACGTTTCATCATACCGGCCATCTTTTCAGAGGCGAATATACGCATCAATGGATCTTCTAATGCTAAATAGAAACGTGATGAACCGGCATCACCTTGACGACCTGAACGTCCTCTTAACTGATTATCAATACGGCGAGACTCATGACGCTCTGTACCAATAATATGTAACCCACCTGCTTCTAAAACAGCATCATGACGTTCTTGCCACTCTTTTTTTATTTTGGCTATTTGATCATCAGTTGGTGATTTAAGCGCATCGATTTCAGCTTGTAAGCTACCACCGAGCACAATATCTGTTCCCCTACCAGCCATGTTAGTCGCAATAGTGACTGCCCCGGCACGCCCAGCTTGAGCAACAATCTCGGCTTCTTGCTCGTGAAACTTAGCATTCAATACTTTATGAGGGACTTTCTGTTTCTTCAAGAAGTTCGACAACAACTCTGAGTTTTCGATCGAAACTGTGCCGACTAAAGTTGGCTGTCCGCGCTCAACACAAGATTTGATATCTTCAACAATGGCATCAAATTTTTCGGGTGTCGTGAGATAGATTAAATCTGCCTTGTCATCTCGAATCATCGGTTTGTTTGTTGGGATAACGATCGTTTCTAACCCATAAATGTGATTAAACTCGAAGGCTTCTGTATCTGCCGTACCTGTCATACCCGCCAGTTTGTTATACAAACGGAAGTAGTTTTGGAAAGTAATAGATGCTAAAGTTTGGTTTTCATGTTGGATGTTGACATTTTCTTTTGCTTCAATAGCTTGATGTAAACCTTCAGACCAACGACGACCTTCCATCGTACGACCGGTATGTTCATCAACGATCACAATCTGATCGTCTTTAACAATGTAGTCTACATCTCGACTAAACAACTTGTGAGCGCGCAGTGCAGCGTTGACGTGATGTAGCAAAGAGATATTAGCGGCAGCAAAGAGTGATTCATCTTCTGGTAAAACACCTTTTTCAATTAAGATCTCTTCAACACGTATTTGTCCGCGTTCGGTCAGATGAATTTGCTTACCTTTTTCGTCAACAGTGAAATCACCATCACCGTGCTCACCCTCTTCATCTTCTTTGTCTTGCTTTTCCAACAACGGAATAACAACATTTATTTTCTTATATAATTCAGAGCTGTCTTCGGCTGGGCCAGAGATAATCAACGGTGTTCTTGCTTCATCGATAAGTATGGAATCAACTTCATCGATAACTGCGTAATTTAAGCTTCGTTGCACGCGTTCTTCAGGACTAAACGCCATGTTATCTCTAAGATAATCAAAGCCAAATTCATTATTAGTTCCATACAAGATATCAGCTTGGTAGGCTTCTTTCTTTTGTGGATGGTTCATGCCAGGAATATTACAACCAACAGTCATTCCCAAAAACGCATAGAAAGGTCTACTCCATTCCGCATCACGTGTTGCCAAATAATCATTAACGGTAATAACATGGACACCATTACCATTCAACGCATTAAGATAGGCCGGCAAAGTACCCGTTAACGTCTTACCTTCACCTGTACGCATTTCAGATATTTTGCCTTGATGAAGCACGATACCACCGAGCATTTGCACATCAAAATGACGCATTTGGAATACACGTTTACTGGCTTCCCTAACAACTGCAAAAGCTTCAACCAACAAATCGTCTAACGATTCACCTTTGTTAACACGCTCTCGAAACTCAGCTGTTTTACCTTTTAATTCATCATCACTCAGCGTCTCATATTCACTTTCTAATGAATTAATTTGCGCAACGACTTTATTCAATCGTTTAATTTCTCGGTCGTTACGACTCCCAAATACCTTGGTCAGGATACTAGAAAACATGGATACACAGCTTCCAATCTAAATATGTTAGTGGTGAAGTAAAGTTGAGCTTTTCAACCTTAAACTACACGACAAAATAAAATAATCGGCTCAGGTGAGCCGATTATCGCTAATGACTTAATGACCCGTTACAAACGGGTTTTCATTCAACTCTTAATCTTCTTTCGGGATACAAAAGGTAGCGGATCTAACTGCTTACCATTTCTGAGCACTTCATAATGTACATGTGCACCGGTCGCTCGACCAGTTCTCCCCATTTCACCGATGACATCGCCTTTAGTCACAACATCACCGACATTAACTTTTATCGTCTTATTGTGTCCGTAACGTGTTGTTAGCCCATCACCATGATCAATCTCAATCAACTGCCCATAGCCATATCGTGGTCCAGACCAAACAATTAGCCCGGCCCCCGTAGCAACAACATCAGATCCTTCTTTACCCGCAAAATCTAATCCTTTGTGCATTGCCGGTAAACCAGAAAATGGATCTTTGCGAATGCCATAATATGACGAAAGCCAACCTTTACTTATTGGCCTACCTGTCAAATAACTCTGCTCATCTATATGGTGATTCATCATGATAGATTCAAGGGCTCGCAATTGTTGTTGCTTATCTTCGATGCTCGCTAGCATTGAGCTAATGTCATCGAGTATATAATCACTGGTGGGAAGATCGATGTTCGTTTCATGTGACGGCCCGCCTAGAGCTGGCAGCTCATCAAACTGAAATTCTTCAGGGGCAAGATTTGCTTGATCGACCAAACGACTACCTAATGCGTTTAAACGTTGCATTTGGCTTTGTATTTCAGCTAACTTAAGAACCATCCCCGTCAATTTTTCTTCTGTTTCTGTTTTGATTTGTAGGAGCTCTTGCGCCTGCTGCGTTAAATCATTTTGCGTAGTCCGTACGATGGCAGTATCGATATCAGATTTTGAGATGCGAGTGTTACTCGCCCAAGCAGCCAATAGAGCAAAAATAATAGCCAAAAACAAGAGATCACGTTTCTGCACGTTGTAGACAAAACGCAATTTTTTACTTCTTAGTAGCAGAGTGAAACTCATGATGGCGGTATTTTACTCCTATAAAACCAGAGGACAGATTCTAAACTGCATTCCCTATAAAAAAAAGGGCTATAGTTATCTGGTACACCTCAAGATGATTAGTTTTTATACACAAACCGTAAACAGTTGAAGGTTTGTCACCTTTTAATGCTAACAATTAAACAGCATTTTATATGCCAAAATAAAATACATTAGAAATAAAAATGCCGCAATAAAGCGGCACTTTCACGGAATGAATAAAGGCTAACCTTAAGTCTTAAGCTAAGACAAGCTCTCCAAAATTAATGGGCATAGCCTCTTCATCTTCAAAGCTTGTATATTCCCATGCTTCTGCGTCTGCTAATACAGCACACAGTAGCTTATTATTTAGACCATGGCCTGACTTATAACTTTTTAGTTCACCTAAAATACTGTGCCCACATAAGTATAAATCACCTACTGCATCAAGTATTTTATGTTTAACGAATTCGTCTGCATAACGCAGACCTTCTTGATTCAGTACACGGTAATCGTCTAAAGCGACAGCATTCTCCATACTAGCACCTAGCGCTAAATCATGGGCATGCATAAACTCAAGATCTTTCATAAAGCCAAAAGTACGAGCACGGCTGATTTCATCGATATAAGAATCGCTATTGAAATCAACTACTACGTGTTGCCTTGTTTGACGTATTGCAGGGTGGTCAAAATCGATTTTAAAGTCCATCCTGAAGCCTTCATGTGGATGGAATTCAGCCCACTTGTCATCTTCTTCAACACGAATATACTTTTTAATGCGGATAAAACGTTTTGCAGCATTTAGTTCTTCTATACCTGCTGACTGCAATAAGAAAATGAAAGGGCTAGCACTGCCATCCATAATCGGTAATTCATTGCTATCAACTTCAACAATGATGTTATCCACACCTAAACCGGCAAGTGCAGAACTCAAATGTTCAACAGTAGAAATACTCACACCATCTGTATTCGTGACACATGTACAAAGCATAGTGTCACCAACCGCGTTAGCTAAAGCAGGTATATCAGCATAAGGTTCAACATCAATTCGCCTAAATACAATGCCTGTATTTGCAGGCGCAGGGCGAAGGGTCATGGTGACTTTATCGCCTTTATGTAGACCTATTCCTGTCGCCTGAACGGGTTGTTTTATGGTGCGTTGTTTAATCATTCATTACCTTAATTTAAATCAGCGTAACATCTAATCAAAATTCGAAGCGGCCAGTATATTACTGACTTTGTGTGCATTTGTCAAAAAACTGTCATATTGCAGCACTGAACCGCCCGTCTATCCAACGTCCCTGTAAATCATATTTAAATTAAAAAATACGTTAACTTAGTCAGCTTGTTTGCGTAAAAATGCCGGGATATCCAAATATTCCAAATCACTGGATGCCTCTGCTTTTTCCTCTGGTGCAACAGCTCTCGCACTATTTGAGTTGCTAGTAGCTGTACCTGCCGCATTACCACTGTTAGTGCTCGTGAAGTTCTCTGTGCTATTCGCTTGCAAACGGAACTCATTGGCATCAGCAGATACACGAGATGTACGATTACTCACAAGCGAAATATCAGGCTTTGCTTCAGCACCAATACCTGTTGCAACAACGGTCACACGCAACTCATCAGACAGATTCATGTCAATAACAGTTCCCACGACTACGGTTGCGTTTTCAGAAGCAAACGCTTTAACAGCATTACCAACAGTTTCAAACTCATCAATAGCGAAGTCAGGGCCAGCCGTGATATTGACCAAAATACCACGAGCACCAGACAAATCGATATCTTCTAACAATGGACATGCAATGGCTGCTTCTGAAGCCTCCTCTGCTCGATCTTCACCACTCGCTGAACCGTTACCCATCATAGCCGTACCCATTTCTGACATAACTGTACGTACATCAGCAAAATCGACATTAATCAAGCCAGGGCGAGTGATCAGTTCAGCAATACCTTGAACAGAGCCTCTTAGTACATCATTTGCCGCGCTAAAAGCTTGCAGTAAAGGCGTTCCTTTACCCATGACCTTAAGTAGCTTCTCGTTTGGTATCGTGATTAGAGAGTCAACAGTCTTAGAAAGTTCCGTGATACCTAAATCTGCAAATTCTAGACGCTTACGACCTTCAAACGGGAAAGGTTTAGTGACAACCGCTACTGTCAGAATTCCAAGCTCTTTAGCAATTTTAGCAACTTCGGGGGCTGCCCCTGTGCCTGTGCCACCGCCCATACCTGCGGTAATAAAAATCATATCAGCCCCTTCAAGGCACTGACGTATGGTTTCGCGATCTTCCTCTGCCGCTTCACGGCCTCTATTAGGATTAGCGCCCGCACCCAAGCCTTTAGTCACATTGGCACCAATTTGCAGTGTGACATTGGCCGAGGAACTACGTAATGCCTGGGCATCGGTGTTAATCGTAATAAATTCAACACCTTCAATTTCTTCTTTGACCATGTGTTCAACGGCGTTACCACCGCCACCACCAACACCGATCACTTTGATTACAGCTTCTTCACTGTGACTGTCCATTAATTCAAACATGATACTCTCCGGTTTAACTTCTTATTATTTTGCCCGTGCACACCGGGCAATATTACACTTTTAAAACTCGCCCTTGAACCAGCTTTGTATGCGTTGCCAATAACTTTCATTATTTTTTGCGTCATTTGACTGTTTCGCTGCTATTTCTTCTTTTCCGTACTGCAATAACCCAACTGCCGTAGCAAAGGTTGGATCTTCAACATACTCCGCCAATCCTTTAACATTTAATGGCTCACCTACTCTGACCGGCACATGGAATAGCTCTTCCGCAAATTCTACTGCACCTTCCATTTTTGCTGAGCCGCCAGTTAAAACAATTCCAGCCGCTATATGCTCTTCAAGGCCGCTATTACGAATTTCTTCATGAACCAATTCAAACAACTCTTGGTATCTAGGCTCAATAACTTCTGACAAAGTATGTCTAGACATACTTCTTGCAGCTCGGCCACCAACACTGGGCACTTCAATATTTTCTTCCATGCTCACCATTTCTTTTAGAGCACAGGCATAATTAATTTTTATTTCTTCTGCATGACTAATAGGTGTGCGGAAAATTTTAGCAATGTCATTGGTGATTTGATTGCCAGCGACAGGAATAACTGCCGTGTGTCGGATAGCACCATCACTGAACACCACCATATCAATGGTTCCACCACCAATATCGACAACACAAACACCTAACTCTCGTTCATCATCGGTCAATACTGCGAAGCTTGAAGCTAAACTAGAAAACACGACCTGTTCGACTTTCAGATCGCAACGTTCAACACACTTAAGCAGGTTTTTAGCCATGTCATCAGCGCACGTAATGATGTGTGCTTTGGCTTCCATTCTTACACCAGACATACCAATCGGATTTTTAATCCCTTCTTGTACATCTATGGTGTATTCTTGCGGTAGCACATGAAGCAACCTGCGTTCCGCAGCGATAGGAACCGATCGCGCTGCATGAATAACGTTATCAACATCTTCTTGCGTCACTTCCTGATTATTGATGGGCACCATGCCACTCTCATTTTGGCATTGAACATGGCGTCCAGATATCGACATCAAGACAGATGCAACTTGGCAATCTGCCATCAACTCCATCTCTTGAATTGCACGTTGTACCGATTGCACGACAAGGTTGAGGTCATTAACTCCTCCTTTGTCCATGCCTCGTGAGGAATGATTCCCAACACCCACAATACTAATGCCACCATCATCGAGTATCTCTCCGACGACGGCTTTTACATTGCAGGTGCCTATATCCAGCCCTACGATAAGATTACGATCAACTACTTTAGACATCGCTATTTTCTTTTGACCTCTTTAATAGTGTGTCGGATTTCCAACCCACTGCCATTCCTGTGTCATACCTCAGATCAACATAATCCAGGTAACGTTCGTTATTAATCAGCAAAGGATATAAATCGACAAATCGTTGAACCCTGTCAATAAACTCCGTTCGCCCTAAATCCAATGTAAGCCCACCTACTAATGTCAAACGCCATGCAAAGCGCTCGCTTAATAACATCTGTTCGATGAGTAATCCTTGTTGACCAAGCAACGTTTGCATGGCTCGATAACCTTGCAACGCTGTTTGCTCACTCCCACCAGGACCATAAAGTTGCGGTAAGTTATCCGCTAGTTCTGGCAAGGGCGCTTGAAAGCTACCACCATGCGTATTGAGCAACAAATCATCATTCCAACGCGCAACGGCTCGCTGTTCAGTCACATAAACACGCAATGTATTCGGCCACTCTTTCCTCACCGACGCGCTATAAACCCAAGGCCTTGCTTCAATCACTTCATGTGCGACATCAACATCCAGATCGAAGAAACTTCCTGGTAATGCCTGACGCACTGCGGCTCTAAGCCCAACATCATCAACGTGTTGACGTTCTCCTAGAATGACAATGTGTTGTACAGGCAGCTTCTGCTCATCTTTAAGCCACTGATACGACTTAATACCCACAAAAATCAGTACCAACAGCAGCAAAACAAAGAACACAGCACCTGTAATGGTGCTTGTTTCCTGCTCCGACTGCTCGTTTTCTTGTGGCACCAATTCGTTCATTTTATCTTTCTTCTTCACTGGTCATGAGAATACGCAAACACAACTGCTCGAAAGATAACCCCATTTGTTTCGCAGCCATCGGTACTAAACTTGTATTCGTCATTCCCGGTACTGTGTTCGCTTCGAGCAGATAAAAATGACCTTGCTCGTCACGCATAAAATCAACACGTCCCCACCCTGAAGCGCTAACAGCATCGAAAGCCTTTACCGCAATAACCGCTAATTCACTTTCTTCTTGTTCAGACAAGCCACTAGGACAGTTGTATTGAGTCGTAGTTGACTCATACTTAGCTTCATAGTCATAAAAAACGCGTGGCGTAGACATACTGATTGACGGTAAAGCAACACCATCAAGTATAGAGACAGTATATTCAGGACCAACAATAAACCGCTCAACTAAGACGGCATTGTCATACTCAAAAGCATCTTGAATGGCTTGTTCTAATTCTTCTGCAGTCGTTACTTTAGCCATACCAATGCTAGAACCTTCTCTAGCTGGCTTCACCATCGCTTTACCACCAAGTTTAGCCATTATATCTGCGCCTGATCCTGGAACAAAGCGACTTTTGTCTAATTCAACATATTCTGCTGTCGGCAAATTCAGGCTCGACCATATTTGCTTGGTTCTAATTTTATCCATCGCTAACGCAGAACCTAACACGCCGCTTCCCGTAAAGGGCATATCCATCAATTGTAATGCGCCTTGCATGGTGCCATCTTCACCACCTCGTCCATGCAACATAATGACGGCACGGTCAAAACATTCGGAGTTAAGTTCGCTCAACTGTCGTTGTGCAGTATCAAATAATTGTGCATTAACACCCGCTGCGACTAATGCTGAACACACCGCATTTCCAGAACGCAGAGACACCTCTCGTTCTGCGGAATTGCCGCCCAAAAGCACAGCGACCTTACCAAAACGAGTCACATCTATAAGGTCGATTGGCTTCAAGGTCATAATCCAGCCTCCGCCTTCAATGTTTCGATATTAAGTTCAGAATTCTGCAACGATTTGGAGAGCTGCCCAATATTACCTGCCCCTTGTGTCAGAACAATGTCGTCGGCGTTCATGACCTCTGCTAATAACGGCCCTAACTCTGCTTTATCTTCAACGTAAATAGGTTCCATTTGCCCTCGCTGACGGATCGAACGACACAATGCTTTACTGTCTGCACCATCAATGAGCTCTTCCCCAGCGGAATAGACCTCCAAGAGCAACAAGACATCAACCTTCGACAGTACCTTGACGAAGTCTTCATAAAGGTCACGCGTTCTGGTATATCGATGTGGCTGATACGCCATAACTAATCGACGGTCAGGCCAATTTTGACGAGCAACGGCAATAGTTGCATCAACTTCTGTAGGATGATGTCCGTAATCATCAACAAGGGTCACATCTCCCTTACCAGTCGCAAAGTCACCCAATATTTCAAATCGACGTCCGATGCCTTCAAAGCTTGCTAAAGCGTCTACAATAGCTTGATCACTAACCCCTTCATCGGTAGCGACAGCAACGGCAGCTAATGCATTTAAGACATTGTGTTTGCCAGGTAAATTCAGTGTAATATCAAGTGTAGATTTGTCTTTTCGATCAACTTTAAATTGACACTGATTAAAGCCAAATTGAAGATCATAGGCTTTCACATCAGCATCATCAGCAAAACCATAGGTAATATATTGACGACCGACTTTAGGCAACAGGGCTCTTATTGTTTCGTCATCAATGCAAAGCACAGCTAACCCATAGAATGGCAAGTTGTGGAGAAAATCAACAAAAGTATCCTGCATCTTTTGGAAGTCACCGTCGTAGGTATCCATGTGGTCGGGTTCAATGTTAGTGACGACAGAAACCATAGGCTGCAAATGAACAAAAGATGCATCACTTTCATCAGCTTCTGCGATTAGGTACTGACTACTGCCTAGCCGTGCATTAACACCAGCACTGTTTAATTTGCCACCGATAACAAATGTAGGATCTAATTTAGCCTGCGCAAACACCGTTGAAATTAAGCTGGTTGTCGTTGTTTTCCCATGTGTTCCCGCAATAGCAATACCGTGTCTAAAACGCATAAGCTCGGCAAGCATCTCTGCACGAGGAATAACAGGAATACGTTTTTCGCGTGCCGCTAGCACCTCTGGATTTGTTTCATCAATCGCGCTCGACACCACGACCACATCAGCTTGACCAATATGGTGTTTTTCATGCCCTAAGAATACAGACGCACCATTTTTTACCAACCTCTGTGTTACGGCGTTTGATTGTTGATCGGAGCCACTAACTTGATAACCTTCATTCACTAAAACTTCAGCAATGCCGCTCATACCAGCGCCGCCAATGCCAATAAAATGAATATTATTGACCCGCCTCATTTCGGGTACTTTATAATCTTGAGTGATATCTTGACTCATGCGGCTTTACTCGTCATTTTCTGGCAAATATCGGCAACATCTGCCGTTGCGAGAGGCTTAGCCGCTGATCTCGCAGACGCCGCCATTGTAGACAGTTGTTCAGGGCGAGCTGTAAAATCTTCTAATATACTAATGAGTTTTCCACCTTCTAATTCTTTTTGAGGCAACAATATAGCTCCCCCTTCATCCACGAGTGCGCGAGCATTAAGCGTCTGGTGATCATCCACCGCATGTGGGAATGGTACCAAGATGGAAGGTAAGCCAACCAAAGCCAACTCTGAAACTGTTAGTGCACCGGCGCGACAAATCACAATATCTGCCCACTGGTATTTGTCAGACATATCATGAATAAACTCGACAACCTCACAAACCACCTCACCAACACTTTTGTAAGCTTCTGATACCGCATCTAGATTGCCTTTACCTGTTTGATGCACAACTTGCCACTTCGTTCTATCCAAGCTTTTCATAACACGAGGGATATAATCATTAAAAGCTTGGGCACCCAGGCTCCCGCCAACAACCAATAACCGGATTGGTCTATCACTTAAGGCATCAATCTCTTTAACCTGCATCTGCGCCCGTAGTGGATTGCCTACCCATTGATACTTTTCATTCGAGCCTGAATTTCGTTTCTGTACATCGAACACTCTGTCAAAACCGGTTAACACTCTATTAGCAACCTTCGACAATAGCCTGTTAGTTAATCCAGGCAATGCATTTTGTTCGTGCAAAATCAGCGGTATCCGCTTAAGTTTCGCTGCAACCCCACCGGGACCACTGGCATACCCTCCCATACCAATCACAATATTAGGATTGACTTCTGACAAAACCGCCATTGCATGACCTATTGCAGCCAATATCTTAAACGGTGCTTTAAGCAAACTTGCAGCGCCTTTACCTCGCAAACCTTGAACTTCTATAAAAGAGATATCGTAACCAGCCTTCGGTACTAGTTCAGCTTCCATCTTTTCTGCCGTGCCTAACCAATGAATAATCCACCCACGAGATTTCAGTTCATCTGCCAGCGCTAAACCTGGGAATATATGCCCTCCTGTACCACCTGCCATAATCAAAGCCGTTTTAGTCATCGCTTTCTACCTCTAGCGACTCTGCTTTTCTCTTTTTCTTCGCTGATACTTTTGGAGCTCGCTTTTTAGCACTTGCCTTTGGCTGCTTGCTACTCCTTAAAGCCTGTACGCCATCGACGCGTAATTCAAAATCAATACGAAGTAATATGGCAACAGCCATCACCATGATGATCAAGCTATTGCCGCCATAACTTACCAAAGGCAGTGTTAACCCTTTGGTCGGCAAAATACCGGCACTAGCACCAATATTGACCATTGTTTGAAAACAGAACCAAATCCCAATTCCATAAGCAAAATACCCTTCGAAAGCTCTCTCATTTTGAATAGCTTTATTACCTAACCTCAATGCCTTCAGGACTAAGGCCAACAGCAAGCCCAACACTAAAATAACACCTAAGAAACCCAATTCTTCTGCTAAGACAGCAGCAATGAAGTCAGTATGTGCTTCTGGCAAAAACTCAAGCTTTTGTAAACTGTTACCTAACCCTTGTCCGAACATGTCTCCACGGCCATAAGCCATAAGCGACTGTGTCAATTGATAACCGCTGCCAAAAGGATCTGCCCAAGGATCCAAAAAGGCAGTCACACGTTTCATACGATAAGGCTCAGACATCACCAAAGCGATAACAGCGCACAGGCCGGTGAGTACTAAGCCAAAGAATTGCCATAACTTAGCGCCAGCCAAGAATAATAAACCTAATGTGGTTGTGAACATTACAATGACAGTGCCAAAGTCGGGTTGTTTCAACAACAGCAGAGCCATGACAAAAAATACCGCTAAGGGTTTAATAAAGCCCTTTAAGTTCTCTGTTACTTCCTCATAGCGCCGAACTAAATAACCGGCTAAATAACAAAACAAGAAAAGTTTGGCAGGTTCCGCGGCTTGGATTGAAATAGGCCCTATTGCCAACCAACGTGTGCTTCCGTTTACGGTTCTACCGACCAACAAAATAGCGATCAATATCGCAATAACCGACAGCAATAACCAACCGTTGCTCACGCGCCACCAATACATAGGTATTTGCAACGTCACCAAGGCTGCAGTGCCAGCGATACCCATATAAACAACATGCCGAATAGCAAAATGAAATGGATTATCGAACAGCCTTGTTGCGACAGGCATAGACGCAGAAGTCACAATGACAAGGCCAATGGACATAAGACACACAGCTATAAGCAACAATGATATATCGTAATAACGTACAGGAGCACCATCATGCCGTTGACTAAAGAGCCGCTGTAGGATTGTCTCGTTCATCACAGAAGTACTCATGCAGAGAGTTCCTGAACAGCACGAGAAAAACAATCACCTCGCTGTTGATAGTTATCAAACATATCGATACTGGCACAAGCGGGTGACAACAAAACCATGTCACCATTACCTGCTCTATTCGACATCTCGTTTACTGCATCATTCAACGAATGAACGGCAATTGAACATGGGAACTGCGCAGCAAGTCGCTGACCATCTTGGCCAATAACGACCAAAGTTGAAATATTCTGTTTTAAAATAGGAGCCAGTTCTCTGAAATCGGCACCTTTGCCGTCACCACCAGCGATAAGATGCAACTGCCCATCAAGGCTAGGCCTAAGCCCACTAATAGCCGCTATAGTCGCTGCTACATTTGTCGCTTTCGAATCATTAACCCATAAGATACCTTTTTTTACTGCCACTAATTGGCATCGGTGAGGCAACCCTAAGAACTCATTGAACCCCTTTTGCATCGCTTCTTTAGAAATGCCTATAGCTTTTGCGATAGCGACTGCCGCCTGCGCATTTAGAACATTATGTTCGCCAACCAGTCGGCCTTGAGAAAAATCTAAAAGCTGCTCATTTTCATCTCTAATCCAATGACCATCAAAGTGAATACCTTGCGTACTTCCCACACTAAAGCCGACAAAATCTTTATCAATGGGGTACGTAGCTTCATCATCAAAATTAGCAACACATAGTCTGGCCCCTGAATAGATATGTTGTTTAGTTCGCTTGTAATGTTCGAAATCATTGTAACGATCAAGATGATCTTCAGTCACGTTCAAAACAGTGGCTACTTCGGGCTTCAGGCTAAATGTAGACTCTAACTGGAAGCTTGAGAGTTCAAGAACGATATAATCCGCTTCCTGTTCAGACAGTTCGAGTATCGGCTGACCGATATTGCCAGCAGTAATAACGCGTTTGCCATCGGCTTCGATCATTTTTGAAATCAGTGAGGTAACAGTCGACTTACCGTTAGAACCTGTTATCGCAACAACAGGGGTTTTATTAAACATCGCAAATAGTTCGATATCACCAATGACAGCAACGCCTTTAGATTTAGCCTGCTGAATTGTCGGGTGAGATAAAGGCACACCAGGACTAAGGACAATAAGTTGAGCACTACCTATGACCTCGTCGGTTAAGTCTCCAAACAAATATTTTGCACCTTCTGGGAGCCTAGGCTCTTCCAGTTGCCTTTGATCAAAGCCAATAACCTCAGCACCTTGCTTAAGCAAATATTTGACACATGACAAGCCTGTAAGCCCTAGGCCTACAACAACAACTTGCTTATGCATCAATGCTAACGACATCTATTAATTACCTTTTTATCTCAGCTTCAACGTAGCTAAACCAACCAATACAAGGATCAACGAAATAATCCAAAATCGCACAATAACTCTTGGTTCAGGCCAACCTTTCAGCTCGTAATGATGGTGAATCGGTGCCATTCTGAAGATACGCTGCCCTCTCAACTTAAACGACCCAACCTGCAAAATCACAGAAAGGGTTTCAATCACAAATACACCGCCCATAATAACTAGCACCAACTCTTGCCTGACCAATACAGCAAGAATGCCCAATGCACCACCCAATGCTAAAGACCCCACATCTCCCATAAACACCTGAGCAGGGTAAGTATTGAACCAAAGAAACCCTAAGCCCGAGCCCACAATAGCGGTGCATACGATAACGAGTTCACTCGTGAGCGGAATATAAGGGATGTTTAGGTACTCAGAAAAATTAACATTGCCCGTAACATAAGCAAAAATAGCTAAAGCACCGGCGACGAGTATGGTTGGTACAATTGCCAAACCATCTAAACCATCGGTCAAATTAACTGCATTACTGGTTCCAACCACAGCAAAATAAACAAAAGCAATATAAAACAAACCAAGCTGAGGCATGACTTCTTTAAAAAATGGCACTAACAATTGTGTTTCATGGGCACTTTCACTATTGGTAAATAGGAAAATGGCGACCCCCAAAGCAACAACCGACTGCCAGAAATATTTCCAGCGAGCAATTAAACCTTTTGAATCTTTCCTTATGACCTTGCGATAATCGTCAATAAAACCTACAACCCCATAACAGAAAACGACAAATAATGTGACGAGCACATATTTATTGCTTAAATCTGCCCACAGCAATGAACTGATAAAAATAGCGCCTAAAATGAGCAAACCACCCATAGTTGGCGTCCCAGATTTAGACAAGTGAGACTGTGGACCATCATCTCTTACGGTCTGACCAATCTGCATACGCTGCAAATATCGTATCAACTTAGGTCCCATCACAACTGAAATCAGTAACGCTGTAAGCACGCTTAAAATAGCGCGCATAGTTAGGTAACCAAAAACGTTAAATCCTGGTTCAAATTGTTCTAACCATTTGGCTAGCCAAATCAGCACGCGATTCGCCCCCTAAAACGTTCAAGCTTTCCCACAGGTGATACCTCAATCGCTTCAACAACTCTTTCCATACGAGCACTTCGAGAACCTTTAACCAAAATACTAATGTCTCGATTCTCACCCGTTAATATTTGCTCTAAGTGGCGAACAAGGGTATCGATGTCATGAAAATGAGCACCCTGTTCACCAAAGCAATCGCTTGCAGATTGACTCAATACCCCGAGTGTAATCAGGTTATCGATTCCATGTTGATGTGCATGTTCACCGGCTTTTTGATGATAAAAGCGAGCTTTCTCGCCAAGCTCACCCATATCGCCTAAAACCAGAATGCGGCGTCCAGGGTAAGTTGCCAGCAAATCCGTGGCTGCTTTTACAGAACCAACATTCGCGTTATAAGTGTCATCCAGCAAGCGCACTTGAGAAGAAACACGCTTGATATTTAAGCGACCAGCAACAATCGGCATGGCACTCAATCCAAGTTGAATATCTTCTAATGTCGCCCCAACATTCATACAAAGAGCAGCAGCACAAAGCGCATTGCTCACGTTATGAGCACCAGGTGTTGTTAATGTAACAAAAGCTCTACCTTGCGGTGTATTAAGCATAAACTGAGGACAGCCATCCATATCAAGCTCAACATCAGAAGCAAAGAAGTCAGCGTCCTTTTCACCAAAAGTTTTAACCTTGTTGTACTTCAGTTTACCTTTCCAAAACTCCGCAAATTGGCTATCTATATTAACCAGTGCAATACCATCATCATTCAATCCACGATATATCTCACTTTTTGCGCGCGCTACACCCAATAGACTTCCAAACCCTTCCAAATGCGCCGCGGCAGCGTTTACTATGGTTGCTACATCTGGCTTCACTAAATTGGTGGTATAAGCAATTTCACCTAAGTGATTAGCACCCATTTCTATGACAGCAAACTCATGCTGTTCTTCCAATCTTAATAATGTAAGCGGTACACCAATATCATTGTTAAAGTTGCCCTTAGTCGCTAATACCTTGCCACGCCTGGACAGAATGCTCGCAGCCATCTCTTTCACAGTTGTCTTACCGCTACTCCCGGTCACACCTACTGTTTTCGGTTTAACACGTTGCTTAACAGCAGCCCCTAGATGACCTAAAGCAGTTTTTGTATCTTCTACCAATATGAAGGGTAATGTCGTTTCAACTTCCTCGCTCACGATTAGAGCACTTGCTCCCTTATCTCTAGCAGTATCTACAAAGTGATGGGCGTTATAATGTGGCCCAACTAAAGCGATAAACAACGCCCCCGCTTCAATCTCACGCGTATCGGTGCTAACGCTGCACACAGTCATTGACTCCGAACCAGAACCTTGATTCATCAGTCGCCCTTGCATGCATTCAGCGATCTCTTGCAAAGTCATTGTTATCATTGTTCATTCTCCTTCACTAACTGCTGAATAAACTGTCTGTCGTTGTAGTCTAATAGCTGGTTACCGATGATTTGATAGCTTTCATGGCCTTTGCCAGCAACTAATACAACATCATTAGGACTGGCTTGTTTTTTTGTGTAGCGAATCGCTTTTTCGCGATCCAGTTCAACATATACGTGTTCAGGTTCATGACAGCCCGACAGGATGTCATGAACAATTGTCATAGGCTCTTCACTACGACTGTTGTCATTTGTAAGCACGATTTGGTCCGCTAAACGCTCAGCTAATGCACCCATCATGGGCCGTTTGCCTTTATCACGCTCGCCGCCACAACCAAAGACACACCATAAATGTTGATTGAAATGCTGACGCGCAGTCCTGAGAGAGTTTTCTAGTGCATCCGGGGTATGTGCATAATCGACAATGAAGCTGACCTGATTAGCACCTTTGATCACTTCCATACGTCCAGGTACGCCTTGCAACTGGGGTACAAGTACTTCGATTTGCTTAAAGTCCATATCCAAGCACAGTTGTGTCGCTATCGCACCAAGCAAATTGAGTACGTTAAACCCGCCAAGTAGTGGCGATTCAATAAAGCAACGCCCCCAACTTGATACCAAGGTAAAACGAACACCTTGTTGATGGTATTCAATATCTTGTGCAACACAGTATTTAACCGCAGGGTCACTTGGACGCTCAGTGCCAACCATCACAGCTGTTTGCCCATTGGAAAGCTTAGTTAGCCAATTCTTATGTTCAGCATCTTCTTGATTGAGAATCACCCATTGCAAGCCAGGCTGCTTTAATAACATCCGCTTAGCTTTTGCGTATTCTTCCACTGTACCGTGATAGTCAAGGTGATCACGCGTAAGATTAGTAAATATAGCGACCTTTGTATGAATATCATCAAGTCTTTTTTGGACTAGTGCGTGAGAAGATGCCTCCAGAGCAACAACGCCAGCGCCTTGTTCCTCAAAGTTCTTCAATAACTTTTGCATCGTAATCGGATCAGGGGTCGTATTTATAGTAGGCACATTGCAACCTTGGCAATGAGCGCCGAGCGTCCCGATTGACGCAGAAATACTGCCTGCAAGTGTCGATAATTGACTCACTAACTGTACGGTTGATGTTTTACCATTAGTGCCTGTTACGGAGACAACATCCATCCTAGTGGAAGGGTGATCATAAAAGTGTCCAGCAATGCTGGATAATGCATTAGATAACGCATAAAAATGAATAATTACACTATGATCTCGCATTTCAATATAACCGTGCTGGTCGTCCGTATCAGCATCTGCAATAATGACTTGCGCACCTAAACTAATAGCCTGAGGAATAAAATCCCGTCCATCTTGTTCATGTCCTTTAATAGCAATAAAAGCACTATGAATAGCCACATCACGACTATCCAATACCAAGCCATTAACTTTGATATCGGGCGCATCAATGTCAAACGGAGTAAGTAAGTCCTTAACGCTTACTACTGGTGCTTCAGCTGTCATCGCCCAGCACCTCCACTAGCCTTGCCTGCTCGTGCTAAAGAAGACACACCTCTCGCATCAGGTGCGACATTTAACATCTGTAATGAGCTTGCCATCACCTTACTGAATAATGGTGCTGCGGTATCACCTGCATAATACAGATCACCAGCTGGTTCATTAATGAGCACTACCACTGCTATTTGTGGGTCAGTAACAGGTGCTACACCTGCAAAAATATTCACATATTCTTCACCGTAGCCACCCGGAATAGCTTTCTTACTCGTACCCGTTTTTCCTGCTACACGATAGCCCGGCACTGCAGCTTTGAGCGCCGTGCCGCCTTCTTGTGTAACACTTTCCATCATTTGTACGATAGCTTGGGCGTGGTGTTCAGAGATAACACGATCACCATCAAGTGGCACATCATCTTTTACAATGCTTAGCGGCATTTTAATACCACCGTTACCGAGAATGTTATACATACGAGCTAGTTGCAGGCTGGTTACTGACAAACCGTAGCCAAATGACAGTGTTGCCAATTCAAATTCAGACCAGCGACGTGCTTCATTAAACAAACCTTCGCTTTCTCCGAGTAGCTGCGTCCCTGTATTCCCGACCAAACCCATAGAATAAAACGTATCAAGTAAGTGCTCTTTAGGGATCTGTAACGCTAACTTAGATGTGCCAACGTTACTCGAATGTTGAATAATACCGGTCAAATCCAATTCACCGTAATTGCGTCCGTCCTGCACCATACTGCCACCGACACGCATCCAACCAGGTGAGGTATCAACCACACTGTCCAGATCCGCGACACCAAACTCAAGCGCGCTGAGTAACGCTAGAGGTTTCACTGCTGAACCGGGTTCGAAAGCATCGGTTGCAGCTCTATTACGAATTCGGTGGCTTGAGCGGCTACTTGAGTTATTAGGATTAAACGATGGGCTATTGACCATAGCGAGAATTTCGCCCGTGTGGACGTCTGTCACAACTATAGAGCCCGAAGTCGCTTTATAATACTGAACAGCTTCTTTGAGTTCGCGGTAAACCATAGCTTGTACACGCTGATCTATCGTCAAAGAGACATCTTTTGCTTGCTTCCCTTTTTCTTCATCTAATAACTCAACTTGCCTCCCTACACGATCTCTTCTTATCACTCTCTTATCAGGTGTAGAGGTTAGGCGCTCGTTATACAGTTTTTCAATACCTTCCAAACCTTCATCATCAACACCTGTGAAACCAACAAGGTGCGCTGACACTTCACCTGTTGGGTAATAGCGTCTTGACTCTTCACGAAGATATAACCCGGGAATTTTCAACTGCTTGACGTAGTCAGCCATCGCAGTAGACACTTGGCGTTGAATATAAACAAAACGCCTGTCTGGATTACTCACCTTCGCAATCAGCGTCTTATAGTCTTGCCCTAATACGTCGGCCAATGCTTGCCAACGCTTTGTTTGTTGCATGCCATTTCTATCATGTACAATTTTGGGATCAGCATAAATCGCCTGCACAGGGATGCTTACCGCGAGTTCGACGCCGTTGCGATCTAGGATCATGCCGCGGTGTGCGGCAGAGTGACGCACACGTAATGTTCGGTTATCACCTTGCTTAACGAGCTGATCAGGGTCTATCACCTGAATATAAGCAGCCCTGGCAGCTAATCCAGTAAACACTGAAATAACAACACCCACTACTAACCAAAAACGCCACTGTCTAAATTGTGGCTTATTTTGGTTGTTCTTTTTGTTGGACTTCACTTGTCGAGTCACCATCATCGAATCCTTACGACAACTTCTTCATCGGGACTAGGCCGGTGCATGTTCAACTGCTTTTTGACCAGGGTTTCAATACGATTATGTTCGGTCAGTGCACTTTGCTCTAAAACCAAGTGCCGCCACTCAATATCCAGTCGATCCCTTTCCTGCATAAGTTGTTCAAGTACAATACTCCTCTGTCTATTCTCATGACTGCTCAAAACAACGGCGGCAGCACTGGTAATTACGACTACAAATAAGAACAATTGCAGCGGATGCTGGAGTAAATCAGACAAAATAATCTTTACGAGGTTGAAGTTTTTAGTCGACTGAGTCATAGCTTTTCTGCCACCCGTAAAACAGAACTGCGAGAACGTGGGTTTGATTCCACTTCAATCGTAGAAGGCTTAATCGCTTTACCCATTGAACGAAGCACTTTATGTGAATCTATCTGCTCATTGGTTAAAGGCATACCTACGGGTACTTTTAAACCTTGGCTTTGCTCCTTTATAAAGCGTTTTACAATGCGATCCTCAAGCGAATGGAAGCTGATAACTGCTAACCGGCCACTTGATTTAAGTTGCTCGGTTGCAGTCCTTAATCCATCTTTAATCTCATCCAATTCGCCATTAATATGGATACGGATCGCCTGGAAAGTACGTGTTGCAGGATGTTTGTGTTGATCAATTTTAGGTACACTGGCAATGACAATATCAGAGAGTTGTTTTGTTGTTATAATAGGTTGTGACTCTCTAATATTGACAATGCCATGTGCAATACGACGCCCAAACTTTTCTTCACCATATTCTTTGATAACCGTAACAATATCTTCCAGCTCAGCTTTGGCTAACCATTCAGCAGCACTAAGCCCTTGACTCGTATCCATACGCATATCTAAAGGCCCGTCACGCAAAAAGCTAAAGCCTCTATCGGATTCATCAAGTTGAGGGGAAGAAACTCCAAGATCCATTAAAATGCCATCTAAGTCACCCGATACACCTAAAGAGTCCAGAACATCAGCCATTTGTGTAAATCGGCAATGATGAATCGAGAAGCGCTCGTCATTAGCAAATACAGAAGCAGCTTGTATGGCACTTGGATCTCGGTCTAACGCAATCAATCGCCCCTGTTCAGAGAGCAATGCTAGTACTTCTTTAGCATGTCCACCTCGACCAAATGTTGCATCTAAATAAATACCATTAGGCTTTATATTCAGCGCCGTAATAGACTCCGCTAGCAGGACGGATTCATGAGCTTTCTTATTCATAACCATTAGAGTGAGAAGTCTTGTAAACGTTCTGGCGTTTCAAAATCACCAACCGATTCAATTTCAATATCTTGTTGAATCTGTTGCTGCCAGATATCTGCATCCCAAATTTCAAACTTGTTGAGTTGGCCTACTAACATGATTTGTTTATCTAGCTTGGCATGTTGACGCAAAGGAGGTGCTAAAAGTAATCGCCCATTACCATCCATTTCACCTTCCATCGCATAACCGAGCAAAAGTCTTTGCAATCGGCGTTCATGAGGATTCATACTAGATAATCGGCTAAGTTTAAGCTCAATTTCTTCCCACTCAGGTAGCGGGTATAAGAGGAGGCAAGATTGTTGTGTATCGATGGTGCAAACAAGTTGACCATTACAATCATCAAGCAAAGAGGCACGGTAACGAGTGGGTATCGTCATTCGCCCTTTGGAATCCAGATTAATTGCATTGGCGCCGCGAAACATGTCGAGACCTTTTGTTATGTCTTTATTATTTAGAATCTGACATTTTCGCGTAAAATTGCTTCAAAATTGCAATTAAAGATCCACTTTATGCCACTTTCTCCCACTTTGTACAGTTTAGGTATCTGTGGATGCACCTGTCAAGGCAAAAAAGCTTGCTTCTTTAGTCTATTAAGTTAGGTTTTTATTCCTTAAGAGCGAAGAGTCGTAATAAGCAGGAAGCTGCTATCTGCACATTTATCATTTAATTTGAGAGATAAACCTTCAAGATGGGTAGATACCGCTCTTCGTTGTAGTTGAAATATACGTCGGATTTAGTAATATAATAATATCTATTGATAAACTTGTCAGTGGACTATGCCTCACTTTCGTCAAAAACCAACAGAGCCCATTAGGTGATTATTCATAATGACAGGACATGCTCAATATCCCAGTTTGAATAACAAAGTTGTCTACCTCACTGGCGGCGCTACTGGAATTGGCGCTCGTTTAGTTGAACGTTTGGCAGAACAAGGGTGCCATGTAGTCTTTAACGATATCCTCGAAGATGAAGCGCTTAGCTTATGTGAAAGTATCAGTACGCCTAATGGTAAAAAGCCTGAGTTTCATTTAGCCGATGTTACAGATATTGAGCAAGTTAAGGCCAGTATCGATAAAGCACATGCACAACACGGCCGTATCGATGTATTGATTAACAATGTTTCCAATGATACTCGCCATAATCCACTAGAGATAACAGCCGAACAGTGGACAAAATTGATGCAGGTTAACTTGGACGCCTCTTTCTTTTGTTGCCAGCAAGTCATCCCTTTTATGCTATCTCAAGGTGGTGGCAACATTATCAATATGAGCTCAATCAATGTTTTGATTGGCCCTCATAATATGCCCAGTTATGTCGCTGCAAAAGCAGGAGTCAATGGATTGACAAAAGCTCTCGCTAATCAATATGGCAATGACAGTATCCGGGTAAACAGCATACTTCCTGGTTGGGTAGTAACTGATAGGCAATTATCTTTGTGGCTTACGCCCGAAAAAGAGCAAGAGTGGCAAAATCGCGTCGCCATTAAAGGTCGGCTACTGCCAGATGATATCGCTAATTTGACACTATTCTTGGCCTCGGACGATAGCAAAATGATCACTGGCCAAGAGCTTATTATAGATGCAGGTAGAACCTGATATGTACGGTACTAAGACATACATATTGGGTGATTGGGGTACAAGTCAGTGCCGCCTTTACTTATGCACTGGAGATGATGCTTTAGGGACTTTCCATATTATTGATGAAGCTGTCGGTAAAGGTATAAAGCACTTAACCAACCCTGAAGATTACTTTTTCAAGCTTTGCAAGCGATGGTTAGCTAAATACGGACAAATGCCAGTCTACTTAATTGGCGTCGTTGGATCAGATGCAGGTTGGCATCAGGCAGGTTATATTCCCTGCCCAACGATTATCGATACTATTTTCAACAACAGCCTGTCATTTGATGCCAAAGGTTGCCAAATACATATTGTTCCCGGTTTATCATGCACGAACCCTTTAGGCTTGCCCGACACGCTAAGAGGGGAAGAAACTCAAATTATTGGCTGGATAGCCAACAACCCAACCCAAAAAGGGCAACTCTTATGCCTACCAGGAACGCATACTAAATGGGCACATATCGATCTTGGACAAGTCAATACATTCTTAAGTAGCCCCGTTGGCGAGCTGTACGACATTATCAATAATCATTCGGTTATTTCAACGCCAGAAAACAAAAGTCAATGGCATCAAGAAAGCTTTGAGGAGGGTTTAGCACTCGCATTAGATAAATCTAAGAATATCCTTCACAGTATATTTTCATGTCGTGCGAGATCACTACTCAACAACAAACCAGAAAGCACATCATCATCTTACTTATCAGGCCTGCTTATTGGCTCGGATGTCAGAGATGCCATTGGCCACATAGCTGACTTTAATAACGTGACCGTGATTGGCAATGATGATGTTATGCCTTTATATATGCATGCGTTAGGACAATGCGGTATTAAAGCTGAAAGTATGAAAGGCCAAGACGCCTCAATTTCAGGGCTTAAAGCTTTCGTAAGAAGTGTCGGAGGAGCGCCTGAGAATCATGCTAGAATGTCTGGATGAATTTCCGCTAATTGCCATTTTAAGAGGTTTGATACCAGAACAGGCGCTCGATGTTAGTCAGGTGTTAATCGAGGCAGGCATACAGATAATGGAAGTCCCCTTAAATTCACCTAATGCGCTTATCAGTATTGAGCGATTAGCCAGTAAACTATCCTCAGATTGCTTGTTAGGTGCAGGTACGGTTTTAAAGCCTGAACACGTATTAGCCAGCGAACAAGCTGGCGCTAAGCTTATTATTTCACCCAACACCGACGCCGCCGTTATTCAACAAACGGTAACATGCAATTTATGTTCAATTCCCGGCGTAGCAACAGCTACAGAAGCGCTAAAGGCTGTCGCAGAAGGTGCAAATCACTTAAAGCTATTCCCTGCAGACACATATGGTTACAAACACATTAATGCTTTAAAAGCCATATTGCCTGTGGGGACAAGAATCATCGCCGTTGGGGGCGTGACGGCATCAAACCTGCTTACATGGAAGCATGCTGGCAGCGATGGCGTTGGCTTGGGTTCATACTTGTTTAAACCTGATATGAATTTAGACGCTATTTATAACATTGCTAAGGAGCTTGTTTTAATACGAGAAAAGGCCCTTGAAAATGCATGAATCTTATCAACTAGAGCATACCATTGATGTGAGTTGCGAGCTCGGTGAGAATGCACTTTGGGATCATCGTGTGGCCTGCTTGTGGTGGACGGATATATTGCAGCAACGGCTATTCAGGTGGTGGTTTCACAATCAACAACTCGACACTTATGAGCTTGAGGAGTCTCTTTGTTCTTTCGGCTTGACGCTTGATCCTAATCTATTGATTTGTGCCTTTGCAAAAGGGTTTTCTCTATATTCACCCACCCTTAATAAGTGTGTATGGTCACTACCGGTAAAAGAATGTAGCAAGGATGTAAGAATGAATGATGGACGTGTAGACCCTAATGGACGATTTTGGTCAGGTAGTATGGTCCTTAATAGTGAAGACGGTGAGAAACGTGGTAAGCTCTATCGACTTGATAGTGAAAACCAGTACAGCGAAGTACTAAGCGATATCCAGATAAGCAACGGCTTATGTTGGAGCTGTGATGGGGAATTCATGTACTTTACAGACTCCCCAACTGAAGAGATCAGACGCTACGACTTTGATTTGCGAGCCGGCACACCACATAACGCTTTAAGGTTTGCCAGCACAACCGCAAATGTTCACCCTGATGGTGCCTGTATTGACGATGAAGGCGGTGTATGGAGCGCCCATTGGAATGGCTCCGAGGTTACTCGTTATAAAAGCAATGGCGACATAGATGTTGTCTTACCTGTGCCGGCAAGACAACCAACCTCAGTTTGCTTCGGTGGCCCTGATATGACTCACCTCTTTGTAACAACAGCGAAAGTTGGGTTATCAAAAGGTGATATGAAATCAGGCCATAATGGGAAGGTTTTGATCTATAAAACCCCTGTTATCGGATATAAGCAGGCGATTTGTACCTTAAATACATAACCGTCACAACTATCAATGTTATATATTATAATAATAAATAGAACGGTATAAATGAGGAAAGTTGATGGCAGCAAGAATGTTTAGTGGTAATTTTACTCGCCACATCGTGCAATCACTAGGGAAATCTATCGCGTTGGGAGAGTTTCCTTCCGGAACCCCCTTAAAGCCAGAAGCTGAACTGTGTGAGTCTTTTGATGCAAGCCGCACTGTGTTGCGCGAAGCAGTTAAAATGCTCACAGCAAAAGGTATGCTAGATGCTCGTCCTAGGCGAGGCACCATGGTGCTGCCAGAGTCTCAGTGGAACCTTTCTGACCCTGATATCCTCAATTGGTTATTAGATCGCAAAGGATCCTTACCTATTATTTCTGAGTTCGCGGAGATGCGCCTAGCTTTAGAGCCAGCTGCAGCTGCTTTGGCTGCGAGAAACATTACTGAAGAGCAACGCAGTATGCTCGAAGCTGCCATTGACAGAATGCGTGCAGCGGATGTAGGGCAAGATGACCCGCTTGATGCAGATATAGCCTTTCATGTTGGCATTCTTGAAGCGAGTAACAACCGATTTTTTTGGAATATGCGACATACCATTGAAGTCGCCTTAAGATTTAGCATACGCATAACTAATCGGTTTAAAGGTGTTGAACGGGCCAGCGTAGAAGAACACGACCGCATACTACAGTTGATCTTGAGTGGTGATGCCAACGCAGCTGAAAATGAGATGAGAAGACTTATCTTAGAGGCGAAAACACTGCTTAATCAAGCCATGAACGAAGAGAACGAAAAGCAATAACCATAAGAGCAAGAATGAACGCATTACAACATTGTTTACTATCGATAGATCAAGGAACCACTAGCAGCCGAGCCATTGTTTTTTCAGAAGACGGGAACATTATCGCATCATCGCAGATGGAGTTTGCACAGATTTATCCAAATGATGGATGGGTAGAACACGATCCCGAAGAAATTTGGGCATCAACCTTGTCAGTGTGTCGAGAAGCCTTAAGTAAAGCAAAATCGTTGAATGCGGAAGTTGTTGCGATTGGTGTTACTAATCAGCGCGAAACAACACTTGTTTGGGATAAGCAAACCGGTAAACCTATCTACAACGCCATTGTTTGGCAAGATCGTAGAACAGCTTCAACTTGCCAAAAGTTAAAGCAACAAGGCCTTACAACAACTGTTCAGCAAAAAACAGGGTTACTACTCGACCCTTATTTTTCCGCAACCAAAGTCAGTTGGATACTCGATAATGTAGAAGGAGCAAGAGATAGAGCAAGCAAGGGCGAGCTAGCGTTTGGTACAGTAGATAGCTTCCTTATTTGGCGCCTCACCGGCGGCAAAGTACACGCAACAGATGTTACTAATGCTAGCCGTACAAACTTATTTAACATTAATAGCATGCGTTGGGACGTCGAATTACTGTCAATTTTTGATGTACCTGACACTGTCTTACCTGACGTAAAGCAATGTGCTGATGATTTTGGTGTAACCACTGACGGCATCTTTGAACACGCTATTCCTATTTGTGGTGTAGCAGGCGATCAACAAGCCGCGGCTATTGGACAGTGCTGTTTTAGTAAAGGGAGCATCAAGAGCACATACGGTACCGGATGTTTTGTACTGTTAAACACTGGCGAGGATATTGTCAAATCTAAGCACAGCTTACTCAGTACAGTTGCTTATCAAATTAATGGTCAGACACATTACGCACTTGAAGGCTCAATATTTATTGCTGGAGCTGGGGTACAGTGGTTAAGAGATGGATTACATGTCATTGAAAATGCACGTGAAACAGAAGCGCTTGCCCGCTCGGTCAGTGATGACCATGGCGTTTATCTTGTACCCGCCTTTGCTGGCTTAGGCGCCCCTCATTGGGACCCTGATTGTCGCGGTGCAATATTCGGCCTTACGAGAGGCACCACTAACGCTCATTTAGCACGCGCAACACTTGAAGCTGTGTGTTATCAAACCGCTGACTTACTAGAAGCCATGACTCAAGAAGGCGTTACTCTTCAAACACTCAGGGTTGACGGTGGCATGGTGGCTAATGATTGGTTATGTCAATTTTTGGCAGATATGCTGGACCAAACCGTTGAACGTCCAACTGTTATGGAAACAACCGCTTTAGGCGTTGCTTTCTTAGCTGGATTGCAAGTTGGCATTTATCAATCTCTTGATAGTTTGAGTGAAAAGATAAACCTTGAAGCTCAATTTAAACCGTCCATGCCTAGCGAACTAAAAAATAAATTGTTGACTGGATGGCACTCAGCCGTCAATGCAACAAAACAGCATCGCTAAAGAACTTACCTAGGGCGTGTTTATCTTTGTTTGTCATAGGTCATTTTATTGATAGACAATCACAAATGAGTTAAGTCTAAAAGGTCTAAATAAACGAACTTGTGAGTAGTATAAGTTAAAGTGGTCACTGCTCGCAGGGCTTAGTCTAAATAACCCCTGGCCCTATTGAGAAAGATATTATGTTTTTCGGAAAAACAGCCTCTGGAGAATCTGTAGAGCAACACACCTTGGTTAATAGTCGAGGTACATCTATCGATGTCCTCACTTTAGGTGCAATTATTCGCCGGTTCATAGTCCCTGTTAACAACCAAGCACCACGAGACATTGTTCTTGGCTTTGATCATATAGAGCATTACCTTGAAGATGAACATTATCTAGGCTGTGTTGTTGGAAGATACGCAAACCGAATCCATAAAGGCCAATTCGTCATCGACAGCAAGTCATATCAGGTTGATATCAATCAAGCAGGAAACTGCTTGCATGGTGGTAGTTCAGGCTTTAATAAGCGTATATGGCAAATTGAAAGAGCCAGTAGTCATGAACTTTGTTTATCCCTTGTTAGCCCAGACGGTGATCAAGGTTTTCCAGGCACGCTAACGTTCTATCTAACTTATACCTTGTCAGACGATGACACCTTAACGATTAAATACCAAGCTAAAAGCGACCAAGCAACGCTGTTCAATCCAACACAGCATAGTTATTTTAATTTAGACGGGCATTGTTCTGGAGATATCCAGAAACACCAGTTAGCCGTGTTAGCAGACCATATTCTTGATATCGATGAAAATGGCATACCTAGTGGCGAATTATTATCTGTAAAAGGCAGTATTTTTGATGTCAATCAACCCAAAATCGTCGGCAATATCATTAATGCAAACAACAACCATATTAAGCAAGCTAAAGGTATTGACCACAACTGGTGCCTCACACATCAACCGAGCCAAGAAATCAATGCTAGATTATTAAGTACTCGACAAGACCTTGAATTACAGGTGAGTACAACAATGCCTGGTTTACAGATATACAGCGGGAACTTCCTACCTACAAATAATTGGGGAAAAGGCAATACAACGTATACTGAATATCAAGGTATTTGCTTAGAAACACAGTTCTACCCTGACTCTCCGAATCATAAAAAATTCCAGAGTCCAGTGTTGCGTCAAGGGGAAGATTTTGTCAGTGAAACGCGTTATAAAGTGATTGCACACCAACAACCTATTTGATGTGCAATCAATAAGAAAGCTTGAAGGGTAACTAGTCAGCTTTCTTGGTTGTTTTCTTAACAGGCTTTTTAGCTTTTGCGGCAGGCTTTGCGGCTTCCGGCTCAACAACTGGTGCAGCTG
>CAZVDU010000028.1:31468-32895 GCA_964625615.1 uncultured Pseudoalteromonadaceae bacterium
ACAATGGGTTTAGCAGTTGTCTTAGAAATACGCACTAAAGTGTTTAACTGACCGACAGATGTCATCATCGCATACAACATGCCCATAGAGCCTGTGCGTGTAAGCTCTAGAACTGCTTCGTCAGGTAATTTAAGAAGGCGCTGCTCGCTGATACTATACATACCAACCAAGTTTCTTCTCTCACCATCAGCAAAGATCACTTTGACGCTCATAGGATCAAGTAAGTCATACTTTTTGATATGCTCAAAGAACTTGGCAGAGTTTATTTCGCTATCAGCGATTTGACTGACCAATGCACGCACTCTTTCCAGATGCTCTGTCGCATCACCTTTATCGTCAAATAAAGCTTCACCATCTTTCTCGCCGACCAGGTCACTATTTTCGTCAATACAGATAATGACTCTTTCTTGATTACCTTGTAAATCAAATGGGTAACGTTGAACATTCCAAGGTACATGGTGACCTAACCATGTGTCGTCCTGGCAAAATAAGTTAGTGTTTGGTTCTACACCCATCATACCAGCAACATGGTAGGTACCGTTCTCAGGTGTTTGGATAATCACTAAAGGCATTGCAGCAGCAGCAAATGGCACTTCTTTCAGTGAAATCGCCGCTAAATGCGACTCTTTGCAGCTTGCAAACGTAGTGTCCACACGCACTTTAATATTTTTATGTTTATTTTTGTCTAAAGGGACGAAAGAAGGTTTTTTCATCAAATTGTCTCATTACTAAAAAAGTCGATAGTATCAGAAAAAATACAGTTTGTAGGGGGTGAATAAATAGATTTTGTTAATGAGGTGTACACGGTTTGAAAAAAGCGATGGAACGCACAGCTTTACCTGCTGACATTCCATCAATTCATACTCTCGTTAGACTTCACTTCTTCCGATAAACTCAATATCATTTTTAAATACAAGTTTATTCACTAACAAGGCAACAGTGATGCTCGATATCAAAGTTACAAACATTAGGTGTATATAGTGCAAACCGAAAGGTGCATGAACAAAAGTAAAGTACGCATATATCGCAACACCGAATAAAACAGCTGCAATACCGGCAATAGCATCAACGTTTTTAAACATTAAACCTACAATGAATATTGACAAAATTGGCATACTCAATAATCCCCACAACTCTTGAAGTAACTGAATAATACTGTCCGCTTGCTGATATACAGGCACCATAAAAATAGAGACGATAACAAGAATAATGGATACCAAAGCACTGAGTTTAGGCACATTGATGTCTTTCTCTTTACTGAAATAGTTTTCGTGAATATCACAAACATAAAGCGCAACAGCTGAATTCAAATTACTGTTATAAGTGGTCAACACCGCTGCAGCCATCGCAGCAGCAAAAACACCAGAAAGCCAAGCCGGAAGAAGATCACCAACAATTCTCCCGTAGGTAGAGTCGCCGATGTCACC
>CAZVDU010000029.1:0-7307 GCA_964625615.1 uncultured Pseudoalteromonadaceae bacterium
TTACTGCCGCCCATAAATAACTTTTCTTCATTACCGTTCCCCATATGTGTCGAATTGCGTTTTTACACAAAAACAAACTTCGATTTAGGAGCTAAAACACCTGTTTTAATTTGTGTATTGCGTTTCGTTTGCTCCCAAAAGTTAAATGTATGTTAAATAGTATCAATATAATATGTCAACATTTCCGTAACAATTCTTGGACAAGTATCACCCCAAATTACCGAAAATATCCGTTGTTTTAACGAGACAATTAGTCACATCGAAAAAAGTAGCTAGAATAAAGCTTAGGAAAAATAAGCAATTAGCAAAACAATCAAGAAATTTATCACATAATCTTATTATAGTATTTATATGCTAATTTTTTTTAACTACAATACATTCCATAACGAAGAACTTAGGCCTCTTTAACCTTGTTAACTGTTTAGGCCACTCATGATAGAGTTAAAATCGTGAATAATAATGTTAAATTCTTGCATCTCACTGGGTGCGTAAGCAGCTTAGTCATAGACTGTCGTGAATCATTACCCCGAGTCTTATATTGGGGAAATAAACTTCATGACACAGTCGATTTTGACACACTCATCTCTCTAGAACACAGACAAGAAGCGCCTTCTGCATCAGCGACCGAAGTTCCAATAGCAATAACACCAACAATAGGACAAGGGTTTTCTGGTCACCCAGGCATAGTCGTTTCAGGTGCTCAGGATGAGTGGGGGGTATCACCGGTCTTAACAAATATAGAACTCAGTGATCTAAACAGCGCCGTGCTCACCAGTATCGATACACAACGACACATTAAGATTATCAATCAGATTGATATGGATCCTGACAGTGATGTAGTCAGCTTAAAAACGGTTGTTGAAAACCTCAGAGATAGCCCTATCAACCTTGATTGGTGTGCCTCTGCAACGTTATTGCTACCCACTCAATGCGATCAACTCCTTGCTTTTGAGGGAACCTGGGCAAAAGAGTTTCAGTTGCAGCGTCATCAGTTACAGTCCGGCATATACATGCGAGAGAACCGTAAAGGACGTACCTCACACGATAACTTCCCTGGCTTTATCGCACTCACTCCTTCCACAGATGAATATCAAGGTGAAGCTTATGGCTTCCATTTAGGGTGGAGTGGGAACACCAGAAACCTTATCAACCAGTTAGGTGATGGTCGAAGATATGTACAACTTGGTGAGTTACTCCTGCCAGGTGAAATAAACTTGGCACGCGGTGAGTCTTATCAGTCACCAACGCTATTTGCCAGTTATACAAAAGGAGGGTTGTCAGCATTATCTAATCAATTTTACGATTATGTTAGAAATCATCTGACCACTGAACACGTAAACAATAAACCACGCCCTGTGCACTATAACACTTGGGAGGGACTGTACTTTGATCATGATATGGATACATTGCTCGAACTTGCCGATAGAGCAAGCCAATTAGGTGTTGAACGCTTCGTTTTAGACGACGGTTGGTTTATTGGTCGTAACGATGATACTGCCGGTTTAGGCGATTGGTTCATTGATAAGGCTAAATACCCTAATGACCTGAAACCTCTTATCGAAAAGGTCAACGAACTCGGCATGGAGTTTGGACTTTGGTTCGAGCCTGAGATGGTCAACCCAAATAGTGAGTTGTATCGAGCACATCCTGATTGGGCTCTTTCTGTAGGCGACAATGATCAACTACCCTTCAGGAACCAGTTTGTCTTAGACATGACCCAAAAAGCTGTTCAGGACTACTTATTTCAGTGCATTGACGAGCTGCTAACTGCATGTAATATTGCCTATATCAAGTGGGATATGAATAGAGACTTGAATCATCCAGGCAATCAGTTTTCGAAACCTGCGGTCAATCAACAAACACATGCCGTGTATTCATTGATTGCTAAACTCAAAGATAAGCATCCTGATGTTGAAATAGAAAGCTGTGCTAGTGGCGGCGCAAGAGCTGACTACGGCATATTGAAGCAAACCGACCGTGTTTGGACATCGGACAGTAATGATGCACTTGAACGCCTAACCATTCAAAAAGGCTTCTCTTATTTCTTCCCACCAGAATTGATGGGGTCTCATGTTGGCCCTCGTGATTGCCACATTACGCACAGGCATATCAATATGGATACCAGAGCTGCCGTTACGCTCTTTGGTCATATGGGAATGGAGATGGACCTTCGCGAATTGACCAAAGTGGAGAAGCATAAATTAAGCGCTATGGTAGCGTTATACAAAAAACATCGTTCATTAATTCATACAGGTTATATCCAGCGCCTTCAAACACAAGATCATATGTTAGGACTTGGAGTTATCGCCAAAGATAAAAAAGAAGCGCTTTATGCGTATCATTTAGTCCAGGTGCATAACACAAACTTGCCAGGCCGCTTCAAACTACACGGGTTAGATCCTACAGCGACATACAAACTAGATATTGTCTGGCCAGCAGACGGTGAGGACAGGTGGAAAGATATATCGGTGTTTAACTTCTCAAACTTATTAGACACCATTAATGGGAAAACATTTTCTGGACAGGTATTGTGTGATTTTGGAATTGAGATGCCTTTGTTAACACCGCAATCGTCATTGATACTTCACCTGACTGCGCAATAGTCGAGAAAGTGTGAGCAACAAACAAGTTATGGCTAGCTCATCTAGCCATAACTTATTACCTTAATGTCGCATATAAGGTAAGCCTGCCTTTGGACTAATCCTTACGATAATATTCCATCCCCATACCAAAGCGGTCACTAAAGCCTGGCCACGCTGAGTTGAAGCTGCCTTCACTGTCTTTGATTTGCGTTGCCCTACCCTCTTTGGGCAACATATCGCACTGGCTTTGTTGCTCTTTTACGTAGCAATCTAAAAATGCCAAATTAAAGTGCTGGTTAATTAGATTAAGTGTTTGATTACTCCAAACGGGCTCATAGTAATGGCCATAGTCATCCGCATGTTCATAGGCGACCTTAGGCGCAGGATGTGGTGCAACATTATGCCTAGCTTGTTTGTATACCAACATATGAGTGTCTTTCGTACCAGTTTGTTGATACAGCTTTTTAACACCATTTTCATAGCCTGAAACGTCATCATGTTCGCCAACAACGTACAAACTAGGCGCTTTAATCTCGGACAGCGCTTGTGTTTGGTGTAAATCTCGTTCTTGCCCCCAAGGCGCATAAGCAATCATACTTTTCCAACGAGGGTCTGGTGCATCTCGCCCTGCACTGCAAAAATTAAATACGGGCGCCAGATTTTCTGCTGCTTCTGCTGGGAATCCTAATTGCTTTAACCCTTCAACATTAAAGTTATAACACCCACCGACGGTATTGACAGCACCATACCCACCCATCGAGTACCCAATCAATGCAGCACGGTCTGTATCTAAACTCTCTGAAAGCCACGTTTTCTCATCGGCAAAGTAGTCCAGAACAAATTGCTGATCACGGGATCTATTCATCAAAGTGCTTACAAAACCCGAGAACGGGCTATTCTTAAAATCAACTTCTGCCGTCGTAGAATCTGTATGATCAATGCCGATAACTACATAACCGTGACTCGCCAGGTGCTCCCCCATGTAATACATGATAGTTCTATACCCTGTATAACCATGAGATAGAACAACGAGTGGAAAACCACCGCCTTCTGCCGAAGGGACATCTCGATATGCATTCGCGTTGATTTCAAACCTCTTATGCAAACGTGTTGAATGCTCATAGGTTGTTTTAGCGTTAGCACGGTTATCCCCTGCCGGGTACCACACTTCTAGCGTTAACTGACGATCCACTGTTGACCGAAAGTCAGTAGCACTGAGTTGTCCTTGATGGGTAACCTTGATTGTTCTCACGCCCACCTTATATTGCCCATAAGCTGAAAGAGCTGGCGCTACAGGAGGCACTGCACCATAGATCTCTTCTGCTGCATTAACCTCGGGTATTAAACAACAAAAGAAAAGTGCTGCCAGTTTTTTAATCATAATATCGTTCCTGATTTCGAAAATATACATTAACGCGATCTATGGCATTGGCGCGGATATTTGCATAAAAGAGACTAAAATCGAAAACATGATAGCTACCATTTTCGTTGCCACCATGATTTGAAAACGCGTTATTTTCTTGTTTATTGACAATGAGTAAGCCTTCATCAGTGCATTTAGCACCACTATTAAGTGCTTCAATATTTGCAAGTTCCTGATAAACATAACCTGGGTTCCTCGCCAACAATATGTCAAGAGCCTGCCTTTTAAATTCTACCGGTAAGCCCCCAAAGTGCTCATCTTTGTCGATCTGTTCTGTATCCATTCGCCAACTCAATGGATTTACACAAAGCGTCTGTTTACCCTGTGACATTTCCCATCCAGAACCATACCAATGCGGCCTAATCCCTTCTTGTTGCGAGCCTTCAGCATAAGTGTCATAACTAACTACACATTGTGTATCGTGCGCACTTCCGCACGGCCTAATATGCTCAAAGTTTCTCTCAAACATATCCATCGGAAACCAATAGCCTAGAGTGTAAGCAACGATCATCTTCTGCAGTAATGGAGTGCTATCTATTTTCGTCGCCATCAACCTCTGAGCATGCAGTGTTCCCTGACTGTGACTCACTATAATGAAAGGCCTTCCCTTATTGTAATGACTTAAAAAATATTCAAATGACGCTTCAACATCTTGATAAGCCAAATCAAATGCAGCGAATCTGGCTTTATTGTCGCTTGGAAAAAATGAGGCTATATGCGCTTCTCTATAATGTGGAGCGTAAATGCGGCAACAACCATTAAACGCGCTAGCCATACTAGACAACATATATTCGATGGACTGTGCTTCTGAGTTTTCGACAGACATGGTTGAATTCCAACCACCAGGGCCAAAGTATCCCGTGGAATGAATGAAAAACACATCAACAGGTCGATCGTCTAAGTCCTTACTCAAGTCGATATTAGGCGGTATCAAATCAGCTGTGTCTGCTTTATTAGGCAGTGAAACCCAAAAATCTTTGTTTGTGTAGTCTGGCGGCGAAGGGGTCTCGCTTTGCTCAAAATACTTAGGTGGAGACAAATAGGAAAATGCGACTTTCTCGCCACCAAGCAAGACAGCAACAGCAAGTAGTGCGATGACAACACTCGTCCAAAGAATGATTTTCTTCAACGCTTACCTCTAATTTTATTCACGAGTCTGTTGATAAGTTAGTTGAATAACCTTCGCATCAGAGCTTGCTCTGTGGCGAGTTTCGACATTTTCTGCATGCAGCCGCTCCTTAACCAAATGCCAACGTTCCATTTGTAATTCTGACAAAACCATATCAATAGCACTTAACCGGAAAGTAGGACTAACACCTGCACGATAATAAAGTTCATTGAGCCACGTGCTGTCCACAACCCAACCATCACTGTATAACGTTTTATTAGCCAACCGTTGGTTGAGTTCAGTCGTTACCCAGCGAATATCGTTGCCGTTTTCAAGTAACGCCTGTCTACTGATACCATGAACCCTTTCAGCACCTTTATCCCAATGCACCCAATTATCATGTGGTTTAATTAAGCAGCAGAATCTTTCACCGGTTTCAGTGATATAGCCTATCTCGATGGGATAGCTTGATGCGCCAAAACCGCTCGCTTCAATGTCCATAATAGCCGGTAGGTAATCCATACAGACCAAAACACCGTTACATCTTTTTTCTACGTGTGATCCAAAAGTCAACGGTCAATTTATCCCGCTCCCAGCCGAGCAATAAAACAATAAAAATAAGAACTAAGCGTGTGAATGTATGACCGTCTATATCAAATAAAGCCGTTTGCAGTGCATGACCATACGTTGTGATAATCAATAAAAGTCCCATAGCAACAAGGCTTTCTCGCACTCTAAAGCCAATACAAACAAACAGGCCAATAACAAGTTCTAAGTAGGGTATACCTAAGCCTAGAGCGCGCAACAACCATTCAGGGATCCAATGATCGACAAAACCTTGAACAAAGAAGTTCTCAGCATGTTGACTCGCTGTAAGAACAAAAACCTTCCAGTAACCCGCCATCAGAAATAACAAGCCGACAATCCAACGGGCAATGAAACTAACGATGGGCGCATTTTGATTAAAAGCTGAGTTCATTGTGAGTTCTAATATCTTAATTTGAAAAATTAAGTATTTTACAAATACTCGGCAAGGTAAAGAGATGAATATAAAATATTTATATTATATTTTTATTTCGTTACTGAACTAACGAAACGAGGTCACCTAAAGATATGTCGCCACCCCGGATAACTTTAGCCGTTATCCCCCCATGCCCACGAACTGCATTATAACCACCGTCACCAAACGTTTGTTCCATTCTAGAGCAAGGATGGCAAAGCCCCGTCATTTCCAAAACAATATCACCTACTCTGAATTGGTTATTTTTGAAGGCTAATAAGTTAATACCTGAAACAACAAGGTTACGCCGCAGCTGTTCAGGTTCGACGTTTTTAACACCTAAGCACCCGGCTATCACGGGTAGATGTTCATACTGAATCAACGTGATTTGTCTCTTACTGCCTACTGAGCCAGAAAAATGATCTCCCTCTAAACCATTTTCAATACTGACACTGCTGGAACTTACCGGATCTATATCAACTTTTCTGGCCCGACGAATACCAATCCATTGCAACCGCCCAACTTGCGGTAAATTGCTTAATAACTCTCTCATCGGACTTTTAGTGTCATCCATTATGACCCGCCACTAACTTGTTGTTGAACCAGTGACAAGATTTCTTTAGTGTCTGAACTTATTTCATCAATCACAATACCTGTCTTTTCAACTAGCTCTACACTTTCCTTAGCTTGTGACACGATATGTTCCATTGACTTAACAGCTTGCTCAGCAAGTGAATTGTTTTCTCTTACGACCTCATCTATTTCTGCTGTTGATTGGCTCGTTCTTCCAGCAAGTTGCCTCACCTCATCTGCAACCACTGCAAACCCACGTCCCTGATCGCCTGCCCTAGCAGCCTCAATTGCAGCATTTAAAGCCAAAAGGTTCGTCTGATCAGCAATAGATGTAATAGTATTTACAATGTTGCTAATTTGTTCTGATTGCTTGCTTAATGAATTAATATTACTTGCAGCATTTGATAAATCAGATGAAACTTGAGCCATTGCTTTCATTGCTTGACCAACAACTTCCAGGCCATTTTTTGCCATGTCGTCCGTTTTCATTAAAGAGTCACAGGCTATACGTCCAGACTCCACAGATTCATTCACCGTCTTAGTTATACAAGTAGCAAATTTGATCACTTTGCATAGAGTACCACCGGTATCAAAAATAGGATTGTAAGTCGCCTCAAGCCA
>CAZVDU010000029.1:7407-32789 GCA_964625615.1 uncultured Pseudoalteromonadaceae bacterium
CAAAAAATACTGTGATGCTTATCTTTAATTTGATGCAGTTCATAACCAACCGTTTTTAAGAAATTTTCATTTGCGTTTCGGATATGACCACTTGGCGTAAACTCAATCATTGCCATAGATGATGATACAGCTTCAAGTAATTGCTCTTTTAGTTTGCATGCCTGGATACTATTCGCCAACTCTATAGATAAATCATTGTCTTTACTAAAGAACCCCATAGTCCCCACTCCCGTTTAACTCTTGAATTCACTTCTATAAATTTAGTTAAATATCGAATTATTACGAGATGATTACTATACAACTTTGGTCGCAAATGACCGTCTAATACTCACCTAGTTAGCCCTATACTTGTATAAGAGAATTAATAAATTCAATATGTAAAAAAATAAACCAGTCTGAGAATACTATTGCGTCGATAGCTTTATGCCAATATGGCTATCTTAAGGCTAGACTTAGACCGATAGATTCATTCTCTCTAGTAAGCTTAACGGAAAAGCCTTTATATAGAGCATTAAACAATGTTGCTTATGCAAACCTCATGTTATTTATCAACGCCTTAGACCGTTCCAGCATTTAATCACTAACAAACAGAGTAAACCCGCCAACAAACCAACCAAACCTTCAACAAGTATAGGGCCAACTGCATGTATCACACTGCCAATAACTGGAGTATTTTCTAGATGCTTGAGTACCTCATGAACCCAGTGATGTGCGGGTGGTGTGTTGTGCAATAAAATACCACCGCCGACCAAAAACATAGCGATAGTGCCTACAACAGAAAGTAGCCTCATAAGCGCAGGAGCAAGGATCAATAATGCGCGCCCCAACATGCGTTTTATACTCTTCGCAGAACTGTCGATAGAAGATCGCAACAGATAAAGACCAGCATCATCGAGCTTTACAATGCCAGCCACAACACCATAAACCCCAACAGTGATAAGGAGTGCAAGACCAGAAACAATAGCGACTTGTGTCATAAAAGGCGCTGTTGCTACCGACCCCAGAATGATAATGACAATTTCTGCCGATAGGATAAAATCGGTGCGTATTGCCCCCTTAATTTTATCTTTTTCAAATTCAACCAAATCAATCGACAGATCTTGGACAGCTTCTAACTTCGCTTGATGCTCCGCATCCATATCATTGCGACTATGGAGGTACTTATGCAGGATTTTCTCGGCACCTTCGAAGCACAAGAAAAGTCCTCCAATCATCAAGAGTACTGTCACCAGCCAAGGTATAAATGCGCTGATCAACAATGCCGCGGGCACCAATACCACTTTATTCTTCAACGACCCTTTAGCAACAGCCCAAACGACGGCAAGTTCCCGATCTGCTTTAACACCTGATACCTGTTCCGCATTTAACGCTAAGTCGTCCCCAATAACCCCAACTGTATTTTTTGCAGCGACTTTAGACATAGCCGCCACGTCATCAAGTAGCGTTGCAATATCGTCAAACAATGCTAATAGGCTAGAGCCTGCCATACAGTATTTCCTTTTCTCCGTTCGAGTTTCTCAATACTATACCCAATGCTTATGAAAAAGCACGCGACATGAGTTGTGTTTATTCTCAAGGAGTTATGAAGTCATACGAGTACATAAAAGCAAACAGTACAAATAAGATAATCAATGGTATAAAGAAACGCTTTTTATAACGCTTAACCGACCATATACCAACCGTATAGAACATAATCCAAAACACTAAGGGTTCCACCGAAAATCCAACAAAGGTGCCAGTTACCAACAGAAAAGAGAGACCAAAACCTCCTATAAACAACACAATGTGACGCCTATATTGAGACGGTGGGATAGGCAATGCAGCTAAAAAATAACGGTATCGTTGTTGAAACTCGAGCAGGCTAAACTGAATAGTCGAAGCAAGCGACGCAGACAGAAAAATACAACAAAGAACAACCCAATGCTCAATATCACCTGGCGTATGAGCTCTCATTTTTGCAAAAAACAAACAGCATAAAATAATCCCCGTCACTTTAAGCAAGAAGCTTTGCCAACTATTGAGTTGATAAACTAATAGTAATTGCCAAAAGGCGCTTAGCTTTATTTGCTTCTCAAAAGGCCTCTCTGCAATAAATAAGGTTAAAACAGGCCCCAATAACAATATCGTTAACCCGTAAAGTTCAGCACTATAGAAACTCGTCAACCAAACGCCAGCAGGCAGAACAACCAATACCAACAGCGGGAAATAACGCCGATAAAGAGCAAGAACAGTCGATTGAATCCCCCATATACAAGTTAGCATTATCGGCCAAAGCTGTTCGAATCCGTTACTTGAAAACACCTCAGTTATGCGGCTCAACATAAGGTAGAGCATCAACCCAATGGGTAATACAAGAAATATGTTCCCAGCAACTGAACACAAGCCAATGACAGCCAAGGATCGTTGAAGCTCTGTAGCAGGTAAACTGCTATCCCAAAACCTAACCGACGAAGCTAATATAGCCTTACGTTGAAACCTGATCAGGCCATACATTAAAACCCCGTACCCACTCAACCAAGCCAAATAAGTTTCAATTGATTGATCTGGTTCAGCCAATTGCCCAAGGCCGACAAGAAAGAAAAAGAATACGGCGGGAATAGCTACCTGAAAAAGAACAGCAACAGCCATTCCAAGCTGCTGAATTGTCTCACGCATCTCTCGAATAGATTCACGGTATAGGGTCAATCGCATCTGCCAGTATTGCATGCTCAAAAGCTTACTGAACTCATAATCATTTTGATTCAGGCAGCAACTTGCCTAAATCAATGAAGGATGCCTCAAGGTTTCGACAGAGTTCGTGATCATGTGTCGCCAAAATAATATTCCCCTCAAACCTATCCAGCCACCTCAGAAGCGTCGATAAAGCATCTTCATCAAGCCCATTACCGGGCTCATCAAGTATCAATAGATCAGGATCGTGAGAAAAAGCTAACACTAAGCTCAACTTCTTCGCTGTTCCTAACGATAACGCCCCTACTTTTTGGCCTAGAAATGGCGACAAAGCAATATCATCAATAAGCTGCTGAGGAAAATCACACACATATTGGCTGCAATGAAACGATATAATTTGCCGGACAGTAAGAAACTCAGGCAAAACAATGCAATTCGCACTCATTCCTACCTTTTTCTTAGTCTCTACTGATGCCACTTCATTGCCTTGCCAACTAATGTAGCCGTCGTCAATATCTTCAATGCCAGCGATCAAGCGTAGTAAGGTTGTTTTACCACAACCATTCGGTCCAGTAATCACAAGGTGCTCGGATGAAACATCTAAACTTAAGTGTTTAAACACTGTTTGGTTTGAGTAAGATTTACCCACGTCTTTGCAAACCAGCGCCATTGATCGTGTAGTGCCCACTAGATATTAGTTTTCCTTACCTTTTGAATGCTCAGTTTTCTCAACCACTTCGGTCACAACTTTTTGTGTTAGCTTAACACGCCCACTCTGAACCAGTGCATCACGCAAGACATACTCTATTTGCGCATTCAGACTGCGCAATTCATCATCTGACCAACGTTGCATTGCAGCAAGAATGTCTTCATTGATTCTGAGCGGATAGGCTTTTTTAGCCACAATTACCTCTAATTAATCTCTTAGCGCCGGAATATGCACTACTTGGGCCTCTTGAAAACAGCCGTTGCATGTGAGCCGCCCCACGCTTGCTGTCCACCTAGCTCCATCGACACAAGCTCCCAACCCACGCGACCCATCTCGTTAAGCTGTGTTTCAACAGGGTGCACATCCTTATCTGAAGTAAAAAAGCTTTTAGTCGATACCTTGAAGGTTGATATCTTATATTCCCACTGCATATAGCTTCCTCAATAACACCTTAACCGAACTTAATAAATGGAGCCCGTGTTCACTATGGGTTGTGTGCTCTTATCTGCACATAGAACAACCAGTAGATTACTCACCATGGCAGCTTTTCGTTCTTCATCCAGTTCAACTACATTCTTTTCTTTCAAGCGCTCAAGAGCCATTTCCACCATACCCACAGCACCTTCAACAATTTTATTACGTGCTGAAATAATGGCCGTTGCTTGTTGGCGTTGTAACATGGCACTGGCAATTTCTTGTGCATATGCCAAATGACTAATGCGAGCTTCATGCACAACGACGCCGGCTTTGCCCAACCTATCTTGGATTTCTGTCTTAAGGTTTTCAGACACATCGGCGGGATGACTACGCAACGACACGCTATTTTCCTCTTGCGGATCATAGGCATATGAGCTTGCCAGAATTCGAAGAGCCGATTCACTTTGAATAGTCACATAACTTTCATAATCATCAACCTCAAACATGGCTTCAGCGGTATCCGTAACAGACCATACAACTATGGTCGCAATTTCAATAGGATTACCCAGGTTATCGTTTACTTTTATCTTGCCACTTTCAAAATTGCGTACCCGTAATGAAATAGATTTACGCATGAAGAATGGGATCGTCCAGCGCAAGCCGCTTCTCTTCTCTGTACCAACATAGCTTCCAAATAACGTGAGTACCTTGCCCTGATTAGGTTGGACCATAAAAAACCCCGCAAAGCAGGAGATAACCACCAATAGCAAGAAAACCTTCCCGAGTGCGACAGTACCCGACAATGAACCCATTAGTGCAATAACAAAAACTAAAGCACCAATCAATCCGACTGCCGCTAAGTAACCATTAATTGAGAATCCTTGTTTTTCACTTATCATAGAGCCTCCAAAACAAAAGTGATATCAATTTGATATCAATATAGATCAATAAAATGAAGTGTGCAAATTTGTTTGGTGCATTTATAAACGATTAAGATTCAATCGTTGACATCTGTACCAAGAGCTAACTACTCTGAATAAAATAGCTTATATAGAAAGCCGATTTATGCGTTACCTTGCTTCCGTACTATGCCTCTCTTTTGCCTTTAATTTTGGCCTTCTCGCCCAAAATGCGAAAACCAAACAAATGTTTATCGAGCCATTATGGACACTTGAAAACAGGGGATTTATTGAACCTGAATCCATCGCTTTTGATCCTAAAAACAACAAACTCTTCGTTACCAACGTTAATGGCTATACAAAAAACGGACTTGGTTTTATCAGCCGCGTAAATGGTGATGGTACAAACCTGGAGTTGAAGTGGATTGAGAACTTGAATGGCCCTACAGGCATTGTCTATCATGAAGACAAACTGTACTTTGTAGACATTGACCAACTCAAAGTAGTTGATACAAGGACTGGAAAAATAATCACTAAATACCTCGCACCGGATCCAGCTCCTGCACTAAACGATGTAGCTATTGATGAGAACAGCAATCTGTATGTTTCAGCAAGCAATATACAAACCATTTATAAGCTTGTTGAGGGCAAGCTTATACCACTGATACGAGATGAAAAGGCGCTCAAGTTTGCTAATGGCATATATGCCCAGAAAAGAAAGCTAATAACAGGTGGGGAAACATTGCATATGTGGGACAGCGATAGCGGACGTCATATTCGTCCAATTGCATCATCAAACAAGGTAGTCACAAACATTGATGGCATTAACTTAGACAAGAATGGCAACATTCTGGTCTCACTGTTGGATGATCCTAGACTTTGGCTTATTACACCAAGCGGCGCAGCTAAGCCTATTAATGATACGCCGATAAACGGCATCGACTTTTACCTTAATGGTGAGCACCTTTATGTACCTCGTATCGACGTTACAAATAAATCCTACAAAGTATCAGCGTATCGTTACCGATAAACTAATTCACCGAGTGCGCTTGCACCCGGCGAGAAGTAAAAAGTACTCCTGAATATAAGATCAATAGCGCCTAATTATGCGTATTATCAATTGAATAGACGGTTACCTGGTCATAGTCGTTGCTTGCGCCGGTATTATTTTGCGTATATGCACCTACTTTGAAGTACATATACTCGTCACCCAAGTTGTAACCCAGCATCCTAATACTACCGTCGTTAGAGACACTGCGTTCCGAACTATTCCTTGAGTCTATATCATCCCCTAATGAATATTCCGTTCCATCTGCTTTTGTGATGGTTACAAAGAGTCTGTCACCGACGGTTCTTATCTCATAGCTGAATGGCTCGTTAAGCGGAATCCCACGAGTAGGGTTTGATTGACTGCGGCTTTCACTCCCAATGATGTTTATTAAGTCGTCACTACCATTACGCTCTTCAGACGCCAGGTATATGGAGCCATTGGTGTTACCAGGAAGCTTATGATAGTAAAGTCGCGCAGGTTCATCATCCGAGGCATGTATCTGTCCGATAATAACGCGACCAGGATGCAAACCATCACCAGTTGTAGTCACTCTATTTACAGCCATAGTGACTCTCAATGTACCATCAACACCGGCAGCGGCATTAGTAAAGCTAGTTGATGGTTGCGACGAGAAAACCCAATTGTTTCCTGCATCTCTCGTTCCGATGCTTCGGTCACCTCTACGTAGCATTTCTCTTAACTCACTTCGCGTAAATGACGTACCGCTTGATGTTCTGAATCCATCAACGGTTGACCTAAACACTAAACCATTGTCTCTGCCAATACAGAAATACTCGTTGTCGATAAAATCAACCAACTCGTCTTCATCTAATCTATGCCCTCGACCTGAACGGTCCGGATCTTCTCTTGGCGTATCTAACGCCCAGACCGTCATATCAAAGCGATCACTTGGTGGCGTATTGCGACAAATGGGCCTGTCGTCTGAGACACTCGAGCCATTGAAATCAATATTACCGTCCTGATCAACAACGACATCACTGGCTAGCACAAACTGTGTACTACCGTTATTACCACCACCACTGCTATTAGCATCTGTCCTGATAAAATCCCATTGCTGGTTAACATTGGAATCACTGGAATTCCATAAATAAAGTTCCTGACGGAAGTCTGCACCTCTATTCCCGTCTATGGAGAAGCCCGGGGCATTGCGCTTCTCTAATCGGTGTATTTCAGTACCACTAAATACCTTCACCTTACGCCAATGCTGGTTTTGATTGTTCACATCACAAACCTGCAACGTCACTGGTTGGCGACGAGCACCTCCATTACCCCCATCCCAACAAAGATTTGTGTTTTGCTTTCTATAGGCAAAAAAGCCGCCGGCTCTGGTCAGTTGATCCCAGTTCTGATTGGTATTATCTAAGTTGGTTTGCCAAAGATAAATAACCTGCCCTACCCTTGCTCCTCCATTTCCATCAATAGAAAAATTTGTATTCTGCTTTTCTAAAACAAAAGTCGCTGCTTGGGTAAAGCTCGAAAAAGCTAGTAGAGCAGACGCACTCAAAATTCTTATGTAGTTGTTTTTTACTACTTTCATGTCAATTACCTTATTAAAATAAACACTGATGTTGTTTGCGATACCTGACTTTAAGGCCTAGACACAATTAACGCGCCACTCAAAAAAGGCACATATGAAAGACCAAAACAACAAATTGGTATACAAAAAAATAAATTCAACCATTGAATTTATTGCCCCGTATAGAACCTCATTCGACGCCAATCGACGATAACGCGGCCGGAACCGTTCGTTAATCGATAAGCACCTACCTTTTTATACTGTTGGTTTTCTCCACCACCGAATATTGTCTCTTCCCACACTAAACGACCATTACTATCAAAGAGTTGTCCAACTTCAAAACTACCATCTCTTGTACTGCTAAGTGTTCGGGTTTCTAGTCGATACCAGCGATCAAGTTCAATATTTACCGTATCAAATACGCTGTAACCATTGCGCGCCTCAACGGTGTCACCTTGGACCCCAAACACATAACCATTGCCACTACGCCGTACTTGATAAATGGAGAATACGCCTGCAGATCCTGTCTGGTTATCATGTGTTTGAGCAATAGATACTCTATTGAAATCAGGCTGCCTTGAATCTATCTGAAACTCGCCACTAAAACGGTGATAACCACTTCTGCGTTCGTAAAGAAACTCCTGCCTCTGAGTTGCCGACGTGTTGGTCGTCGATATCTCAAACCTGAAAGTGCCCTGATTATTCGTAGCACCGCTAGTACTTGGAGTACGACCGCTGCCACTCTTATCCTGCCTTGGCGAATTATTCGTATCTAAATTCCATTGAATATTCGCAAAGCTCTGCGCATCGACCAATGAAATGGAGTCGATCGAAAATACGACGAAGAAGAGCGCAATATGTAAATAATATTTAAATGATGCTTTCATACTTTTTTACCCAGTTTAATGAACGAATCGAGAACAAGTCCCTCTATGAGCCTAATCTGTGGTAAGTGCATAGAGGGTAAGAAAAACAACAACCAACTAAATTGGTATAAACACAAAAATACCAATACAAAAACCACAATGAGAAATTACATTACCATTAATGTTAAAAAATAATCAACAAAAAGTTAAAAACTTATAAAAACAAATAGAATACATACCAATCTGCACATACCAATTAAAATTAAGCAACTCTAAAAATGTAACGAACAAGCTGCTAGGGATATATATGCAGCAGGCGTTTCAGCATGAAGACTGGTAATAAAGAAGTATGAATTCAGAAATGCAAAGGCTTAGACCAGTGACAGAAGAGTCTTGGACGACCTTGAGTAAGGTCTGTTGAACTTTGCAGTATAGGTTTTATTCTAAACAAAGGTTTTTGACCGCGGTGTGCTCTTGTAGGCTTATGAGCACAAGTCAAAAATATACAACAAAGATCAAAACGTCTTTATGACGAATCAATCAGGACAGCGGAGCAAGGTTATTTTTACTGACTCAGAGAGTTGTTCTGCCGGGCTGGAATTATATCGTATCAGCTTAAGATTACTTAGCTTGAGGGGAGATTACTGATGTTTATATAGCCATTTCGTCCCTGCTCTTTCACATAGTAAAGCGCTTTGTCGGCACTTGTTAACAACTGATCAGGTGTCAATGAAGTATCAAGTGATGTTGAAGCAATACCTATACTCAAGGTCAGGTGGTTAGCTATCTTACTGGATTCATGAAGTATCTGAGCATCAACCGTCGCGCTAACTATTTTTGCAGCAACTTTTTCTGCACCTTCTTCATCTACGTTAGGTAGTATGCAGACAAACTCCTCACCACCGTATCGCGCAACAAAATCGGTTTTACGTAACATCAAACTATTAAGTATCTCAACTACGTGTTTCAGACAATCATCACCGGCTGCGTGACCATAAGTGTCGTTGTATAGCTTAAAGAAGTCCACATCAACCAATAGCACTGATATTGGATATTTATTTCTCACCGACAATTGAAGCTCTCTCGGCAACTTTTCATCTAGTGATCGTCGATTAGCTATCCCCGTCAAGCTGTCCTTTAAGGAAAGCTCTTTAAGCGCCTTCTTCTGTTCTTCAATTGTTTCCAAAAAGATATCAAAAGTCGTCGCTATATCAGATATCTCATCATTGCCCGTCACTCTTTTATCACAATGAGAACCTTCAAGTTTGCTTTTAACTATGGTGTCTAGAGTAATAAGCCGTCCAACAACCCTTTGCAGTATCACCGTAACGGCAATAAGAAAAAAAACAATAGTAACCAACGAAAGAATACCAAGAACAAATGTCTGCTGTTTGACAAAACCTACCGTCCGATCTGCTGATTCACCAATACTGTTATTCAGTTCTACTGTTTTAAACTCTAATAGTCTCGCGAAATCAAGAACAAGGTTCCTAACAAAGTTTCCTCGTCCAGTTGTCCGACCAATAATTCTCAACTGCTCTACACGCAAACTGACCACCCCATTTTCATCGATCAACAATTTCTTAAGTAGCTCGTTGAATCGGATAGCATCTTGTTTATACATGGCCGGTGCGAGATTGGCTTGCCGTTCCAGTAACGTAATACGCTGTTCTATTTCAGCTGAATATTGACGTATCTGATGCAAGCGGTTTGACGTTGTTATGCGAGCCATCATGGCAACAGTTTCGAGATAGGATAATGACCATGACTTCAAACTGAATGAGTGTTCTGATTGAAGATCGTTGCGCTGAATAAACTGTTGCGCTCTTTCATTAACATCGTAAGCCTCTTCGATACGCTGCTGTAGTTGCTCTTCAAGTTCTAAGTTTTGTATCACTAAATCATTGAGTTCATCTAACTCTCGTCGAATAGCTGTTAATTGCGTAGGTATATAGTCATCAACCACTTGATCGCCAGCTAGCAATTCAATTTCAACAATAGTGCCTTCAATTTGTTGATAGAAAATACTGCGAGAAGCTTCTGTCGAAGATGTAGACAAACCTTGAGTGATATAAGACAACGAGTTGGCATGTGTAGCAATTTCGGCTGCATTTCTCAGCGATGGTAAAGAACGTTGAGTGACATCTAATAAAATGTTCTGAAAGCCATTCAATCGAAAATACATCATGATGGACACTAAAATGAAAAGAACTAATGGCGTTACTAACGTTGCCCAAAACACACGTCGTAATGACAATCGGCCTGTGCTTTTTAGTTCAACTTTCATATCATGACTTTGCTTAATCTTTTGCACTTGGCCGCCCTAATCATCTGAACGAGTGTCGACAAGACGCTGTCCGACTTCAGGAGAGATATTGCCAGAAATCAATATCTCGTTGATAACAATATCTGACACTAACGGCACAACATTTTTGTTGTTGTATTCCTGAGCTTTCACCAACGAACTGTAGCCATCTCCGCCTTGCGCTAGGTAGTCCGTTGTTGCCAAGGAATATACTCTGTCCAATTCAAGGGGACGCCCACCGACTTGAATGCTCGATACACGGCTACCCGATTGCTTTTCGCTATCATAAGTCACTTCCATGCCAGAAACATGTGGAAAACGGCCTTTAACTTCCTCTATCGCACTCAAGCCATTTTCAACCGCTTGCCATATTTCTTCCCCTGACAACTCAATGACGACAACTCGACTGCGAAAAGGCAATTCGACAGCAATATCTATTCTTCTCAGCGTTGTATTTGGGGGGTACAGCTTTCCTCCACGAATAACGCCACCATTAATTAAACTAATATCAGAATCAGCATACCGCCTTACAGCATCAACAATAAAATTTCCAAATGCATTCTCTTTCGTTCTGACGCTCAACCGTGTCGTATCCAAAGAAGTGGTCAGTAAGCCCAGCTCTTGTCCTAGCAACCTATCTAGCCTTTCACTGTAACCTGCCACTTGCTGAGCAACTTCGCTCTCTGGCGGAAGATCTTTAAGAAAAACACTTTTCCATTCTGTGCGAACACGCTGTTGCTCTTCATCGTGCGAACTATCGACAGTCACTTCAATAACCGCGACTTCACCAGCTTCATCTAGGAAAACATCATTGGCATGTTTTAGTTCTGATGGTTCATCAGACAAGTTAATATCTTTATCCGCACACAAACTGATATCAATAACATTTTCGAGATGTAGCTGACCTACAAAATCCATTGCATAGGGGTAAAACAAAACAACTACATCAGCTTTTTGTTCTCTAAGCTTTTGAGCCGCATTCTTAATCACTTTTAACGGCCCTTCTATACGAACTCTGCTTAGCCTATATTCTTCTACGACTGCTTCATCCAAGACGGATATAACGCCAAGTCGCAGGTCACCTTTTTGAATTAAGGCTGAATCAACCAGGCCATCCAAGTTTTTTTGAGTAACAACATCAACTAAGTTACTCGCAACCATCGGGAATGCAGCTTCAAACGATCGTAATGACAACTCATTTTCAAAGTAACTGAACTCGCGATTAGCAACTGAATAGGCATCAGGTTCGAGGCTATTCAGAATATCGATAATATGAGAGCCACGATCAAAGACAGCCATAGGACTTGGGCCTATGCTTCGTCCACCAAAAAGAAAAAAGGTATTGAATGATTTTTCGCGATAACGCTTCAATAAAGTGGCTAATTGCGCATAATCACCGGACGCTTGGTCGTTGATACGCGGTAAGTCAGAGCCAAAAACAATAGTAGCTTGTTTAATTTTACCTCTAGCTTCATCGGGCATTAACCTCGCTTGCCCCAAAACGCTTGACGTTAAAACAAGCAGCGAGAGCGCAGCAACCATACGGCATAGAGCCTGTTTTATTATTTCAACTTTAACACTTTGCGTCATAAAGCTACTTCGCAATTTCCACTTCTGTTCAATGTACTAAAGCTACTAAGCCATTCGTACAATATTAATCCATGTTAATATAAGGCTCCAAGGATAGACGACAGCGCATCATCTAAAACGTTTAAACTCCATCTAAAATCTTTCTAGAGTTCGGCTAAATCCCACTTTTTCTTAATAGCGACAATAAAACTAGCAAGCTTATCCGTGACCTTAGTGTAGTACTCATCGGCCTGTTTCTGGTCAAACTTAATATAACCTTCACCTTCTCGGTATAAACCTATCGATGAAGGGAAAGGTGTCGCCGCCCAACTGCCACCTTGAGGGTAAGCTGTCGCAAGGTCATCACTATAACGATCTTCATGCACCAAAGACGGATCAATCGCTTGAATAAAGGCATTTTCATTCCAGCCCGCATGCCCGCCATTTTCGCCGAAGACTTCTTCTGTCACATCTGATGCAAAAGACCACCAGTTGATAACCAATGTTCTTACGTTATGCTCATTAGCAATTTCTGCAGCGACTGACTTCAGTACATCAGTTTGACCACCCCCATGGCCATTAATAATTACTATCGTCTTAAATTTGTTCTTAACCAACCCTTCCATAATTTCTTTAATGAATGGACGGTAGACTTTTTCGCTCATTTTAAAAGCGCCAGGATAAGCTGCTAAACTACCTGTCATACCGTAAGCTAAAGTCGGTGCAATCATAGCATTTGTGCGCGTAGCAATCGTCTTAGAAATAGCCCAAGGTGCCGTGTTATCAGCGCCATTATTCGCAACACCATGCGGTTCCAGCGTACCAGTAGGCAGCAATACAGTATCGACTTGACTGGGTACAACATCCTTAAATTCCATCCAATTAATACGATCCATTTCCCTCGTTGTCGGTTCTTTATCTTTTGCAAAAGTAACGAAAGGTTGTGTAATAAGAAGCATAAAAACGACTAGAAGTTGTTTCATAATTATCCATTGTTATATGTAGAGTCTGTTTATCTTCATTAGCCACCAAGGATATTGGACCAAAAGATAATTGATTGACGGGTATAATTACTTATCCGTTGTTGTTGCGCAACACTTAATAATAACCATAAAAAAACCGCATGGAGGTGCGGTTTATTTAAATTCTACAAACGATATTGAGCAACTATTATAAAGACTCAATTGTTTGACGTTGTTCTAACAACTTATCAATTTGCAATTGATAGTCCGCTAGTTTAGCTTTTTCTTTATCAATAACTGCTTCTGGTGCTTTACTGACAAAGTTTTCGTTTTTGAGTTTTCCATCGGTACGAGCAAAGTCCTTGTTAATTTTATCAAGTGCTTTGCTAATACGCGCAAGCTCGGCGTCTTTATCAATCAAGCCAGCCATTGGGATCATGACTTCCATTTCACCGACAAGAGCCGTTGCTGATGCAGGTCCTTTGTCATCCACAGCCAAATGCTCAATATTTTCGAGCTTAGCCATTTTCGATAAAAACTCACTGGCCATCTCTAACCTGCGTTTATCTTCGCTATTGGCGTTTTTCAGCAAGACAGAGAGTGGCTTATTTGGCGAGATATCCATCTCTCCACGAATGTTACGAATGCCAATAATGAAGGTTTTCAACCATTCGATATCAGAAACTACTTGCTCATCGGCCGTATCATCAAACTGCGGAAAGCTTTGCGTCATTATACTGTCAGCATCAATGCCTGCTAACGGAGACACACGCTGCCATATTTCTTCAGTAATAAATGGCATTATGGGGTGTAATAAGCGCAGCAAACTTTCAAGAACGTTCACTAAAGTATGACGAGTGCCGCGCTTTTGTGCATCAGTACTTGCGTCATTGTTAAGAACTGGTTTAGAAAGTTCAAGATACCAATCGCAGAACTGATTCCATGTAAACTCGTAGACAGCTTGAGCAGCTAAATCGAAACGATAATCTTCTAGCGCTGTTTCAAATGTTTGTAACGTCTGTTGAAATCTCGCCCAAATCCATTTATCAGCCAAACTTAACTCTAACTCACCACCACCATTACCCGTATCGAACTCTTCAGTATTCATTAACACGAATCGTGATGCGTTCCACAACTTGTTGCAGAAGTTCCGATAACCTTCCACACGACCTAAGTCGAAGTTAATATCACGGCTGGTTGACGCCATAGCCGCGAAAGTAAAGCGCAACGCATCCGTACCATAGCTTTCAATACCATCAGGGAATTGCTGCCGAGTACGTTTTTCAATCTTCGCAGCTTCTTTTGGCTGCATCATTCCGCTAGTCCGTTTAGCAACCAGTGACTCTAAGTCGATACCGTCGATCAAATCGATAGGATCAAGCACGTTTCCTTTAGATTTAGACATCTTGTTGCCTTGCTCATCACGAATAAGGCCTGTGATATAGATATCTTTAAACGGGATCTGTCCTGTGAACTTCTTGGTCATCATAATCATTCTGGCAACCCAGAAGAAAATGATATCGAACCCTGTAACAAGCACTGAACTTGGCACAAAGGTTTCTAACTCAGGTGTATTTTCCGGCCACCCCATAGTCGCAAATGGCCAAAGCGCAGATGAGAACCAAGTATCTAAAACATCTTCATCTTGTCGCAAAGCTACGTCGTCAGCTAAGCCATGCTTGGCACGCACTTCGGCTTCATTACGGCCAACATACACATTCTCTTGTTCATCAAACCAAGCTGGAATACGATGTCCCCACCACAATTGGCGCGAGATACACCAATCTTGAATGTTATACATCCATTGGTAGTACGTTTTGTTCCAGTTTTCAGGTACAAAGCGTATCTCACCACTTTCAACAGCTTCAATGGCAGGTTTCGCCAGAGATTCAACCGCTACATACCATTGATTAGTCAAGTAAGGTTCAATGACAGCGCCGGTGCGGTCGCCTCGAGGAACTTTAAGCTTATGTTCGTCAACTTTGACTAAACTACCTTGTGCTTCAAGATCTTCTACAATCTTTTTACGAGCATCAAAACGATCTAAGCCTTGATAAGCTTCAGGCGCTTCATGATTCATCTTCGCATCATGCGTAAAGACATTTATCATGGGCAGCTCATGACGTTTGCCTAAATCGTAATCGTTAAAATCATGTGCCGGAGTGATTTTAACGCACCCTGTCCCGAATTCCATATCCACATAATCGTCAGCAACAATAGGGATAAGGCGTTCAGTCAAAGGCAACTTGATTTTCTTACCAATAAAATCTTTAAAGCGTTCATCATCTGGGTGCACAGCAACCGCAGTATCACCCAACATCGTTTCGGGGCGTGTGGTAGCAACAACAAGAGAATCGCTTCCATCTTCCAATGGGTAACGCATGTGCCACATATGGCCATTTTCTTCTTCGTTGAGTACTTCAAGATCAGAAACTGCGGTGTGTAGAACAGGGTCCCAGTTAACCAAACGCTTACCACGATAGATAAGGCCTTCTTCATGTAGCTTAACAAATACTTCTTGCACCGCCTCAGACAAATTTGGATCCATAGTGAAAGCCTCGCGGCTCCAATCCGTCGATGTGCCCATACGACGCATTTGGCGGGTTATTGTGCCGCCAGATTGCTCTTTCCATTCCCAAATTTTATCAACAAAGGCTTCTCGCCCTAGATCATGACGTGTTCTATCCTCAGCATTCAGTTGCCGCTCAACCACCATTTGCGTCGCAATACCGGCGTGATCAGTACCACATTGCCATAAGGTATTATCGCCCTTCATTCTACGATAGCGTATCAATGCGTCCATCACAGTATGTTGGAAAGCATGTCCCATATGCAGACTGCCAGTGACATTGGGTGGGGGTAGTAAAATACAATAGGGATCGTTGTTTGGATGTGTAGCTTTACTGCCTAACGGCTTGAAATAACCTTTATCTTCCCACGCTTTATATAGCGCTTGCTCGATAGCGTGTGGATTAAATGTCTTATCCATTTTTCGTCATACTCATTAATTCGTTTACCCTTGCGGGTTGACTAACGGGTTAAAAGGCTTTGTATCTAATGCGATACCGTTAACCCGATAGGATTTATATCTGTTTCTGGCCTGTTGTTTTAAATCATCTTCGGCAGGAACAAAATCAAAAATTTGCCTGAATTGCGAACCAAAACCAGGCGCTTCTGTCGCTAAATTTATCAAAACAGTGCGATTAGAACGCGAAGGTGGCTGCCAAGTTATTTCAACCGCAGCACCGCCTTTTGGCCCATCACCTAATAGATTATGAGGAACAAATTGCTCCGTTGGCAGTTGCCACAAACGTTCATCAATTTGTTCCGCATCTTGCTGATTGTCACACCAAATCAAGCAGCGTTGTTTATTGTTACTACATTGTGCAGCAACATAACAAGCAGCATCAAAGTGCGACTGGGCATCAGCCGTACCTGATTGCTCCAATAAATAAAAAATAGCCTGTGCCATTCATTAAGCCTTAATCAAAAAGCCGAAGCGCTATACTTCAGTCTCAATGCCTGCTCTATTGATCAAGAACTGCGACAACATAGGTACCGGACGCCCTGTCGCACCTTTGCTTTTACCACCACTGTTCCAAGCTGTTCCGGCAACATCCATATGCGCCCAATGGTATTTTTTAGTAAAGCGTGACAAGAAGCAGGCTGCAGTAATAGTCCCAGCTGCACGGCCACCTATGTTTGCCATATCGGCAAAAGGGCTTTCGATTTGTTCTTGGTACTCATCCCACAAAGGCAAACGCCAGGCTTTATCAGCACTTTGTTCTGAAGCATTGAGTAACTCATGTGCGAGTGGATTATGGTTACTCATTAAGCCTGTCGCATATTTACCTAACGCAACAACGCAAGCCCCTGTTAAGGTTGCTACGTCAATCACAGTGTCTGGCTCAAAACACTCTACATAAGTCAACGCATCACATAATACTAGACGTCCTTCTGCATCGGTGTTGAGCACCTCAACCGTTTGTCCAGACATGGTCGTCAGCACATCACCTGGGCGATATGCATTGGCATCAGGCATATTCTCACAGCCAGCTAAAACACCGATTACATTGATAGGTAAATTCAGTTCTGCAACAGTATGCATAGTGCCAAGAACACCAGCAGCACCACCCATGTCATACTTCATTTCATCCATCGCTTCACTCGGTTTGATGGAGATACCACCGGAGTCGAAGGTTAGCCCTTTACCTACCAGTACGATAGGTGCTTCACCTTCTTTGCCACCATTGTGATGAATAATGCTCATGATGGACTCGTTCTCTGAACCGCGCCCGACAGCTAAGTATGATCCCATACCTAACTCTTCCATTTTTTCTTCACCAACTGATTCAACACGGACTGAATCGTAATTTTGTTCTAGTTTTTTTGCTTGCTCCAGCAAATAAGCAGCATTACAGATATTAGGCGGCATATTCGCCACGTCTTTACACACGCTCATACCAGCCGCTATCGAAACGCCATGGTGAATCGCTTGTTCACCTACAGGTAATTCTCGGCGCGTAGGGACGTTATAAACAATTTTGCGCAACGGTCGGCGAGGCTCGCCTTTCTTTGTTTTCAATTGAGTAAAGGTGTATAGCGCGTCTTGACTTGTCTCAACAGCTTGACGCACTTTCCAATAGATATCTCGGCCTTTAACGTGTAACTCTGTTAAGAAGCAGACAGCTTCCATCGAGCCTGTTTCATTCAATGTACTGATGGTTTTCGCAATGATCTGCTTGTACTGTCTTTCATCAAGCTCTCGCTCTTTGCCACAACCAACCAGCAAGACACGTTCGCTTAATATATTGGGTACATGATGGAGCAACAGCATTTGTCCAGCTTTACCTTCAAGATCACCTCTACGCAGTAAAGTGCTAATGTAGCCGCCACTTATCTCATCAAGCTGCTCTGCGACAGGTGTTAAGCGTCGAGGTTCAAAAACACCAACAACGATACAAGCACTGCGCTGTTTTTCTGGGCTTCCGCTTTTAACGCTAAATTCCATCATAAATCCTCTATCTAGTTAGACAAATGTAACCATTATCTTATGTGGTGATTACAATGACTTAATTTTCACCGGATACTTATCCACGCTGCACGATTAGACCATTACTGTTACAATTTTTTGCGACAGATCATCATGCGAGTGATAATCTATATTAAGGCGATTGAAAAACGCCCCGTTTTGAACATAGACAGCAAGGTGAAACAAATTAAACTTGTGAAAACATTAAGTTTACTTAAAATTCTCCATCATTCCACTAAAAACACAACTTTCATTTAGGTAGGCCGTGTTAATACTGCGTTATTTAGTTAAAGAAACTATCAAATCTCAGTTAGCTGTTTTTTTGATTTTAATGGCCATTTTCATTACTCAGAAATTTGTCAAAGTGTTAGACGAAGCCTCTAATGGTGAAGTTCCAGCTGGCCTCGTCCTTGGCTTTCTTGCATTAAATGTCCCTATATTAGGCTCTTTCATTCTGCCATTGAGCTTGTTTTTGGGCATCATGCTCGCGCACGGTCGATTATACGTAGACAGTGAAATGGTTGTCATGCGAGCCTGTGGCATTAGCGAATGGTACATAACTCGAGTTATGTTACTACTTGCGACTTTAGTTGCTGTTGTCTGTTCTTCGCTAACACTCTATTTAGCGCCTCTAGCGGTAGAAACGGAATATAGACTAGAAGAACAAATTGGTGCCGAATCAGGCCTTACCACACTTATCCCAGGGCGTTTTCAACAAACAGCCAATAGAAAAGCAGTTATGTTCGTGCATGAAATAGACTCCGAGAGTAACAGCCTTAAACGAGTCTTTCTGGCCCAGCATGAAAAATTAGATGACGATGAAGCCGGCACAGGTGACGAAGTGCATGTTGTTTATGCGCAAACTGGCAATGTCGTTGATGATGAAGACGGTTCACAAAAGCTCATCCTTACACAGGGAAAGCAGTATGAAGGCAAACAGGCTCAACCTGATTTCCACGTAATTGAATTTGACGAATACAACATCCAGATAGCAGAACAACAGGCAGAACAAAAACGTCGAAAGCTAACAGCTTACCCAACCCAACAACTTATTGGTGACACCTCTAGCGACGCCATTGCAGAACTCCAATGGCGTATTGCTATACCTCTGTCCTTGCCATTTTTGGTCCTTATCGCAGTGCCACTTAGCGCAGTTGATCCTAGACAGGGCCGTTTTGGGAAAATGTTTCCTGCCCTCCTTTTATATATCGGCTACTTTTCGCTTCTTATAGCCGGCAGAAAAGTACTGGAAGACGGTAAAATTCCGCCAGTCTTAGGCCTTTGGTGGATCCACGGTGTTATGCTGATTATTGGCGGTATTTTGATTATGAAGAACCGAGCCGTCGGGGCGATATTACATGCCAAAGTTAAGGGTCGCGCCTAATGTTTAAGATACTTGACTGGTATGTTGGTCGTACCCTATTAAGCACTACCTTTATTACCTTATTTGTCCTCATAGGTTTAAGTTCCTTAATTAGTTTCGTGGATCAATTGCGACGAGTTGGTCAGGGCGATTACGACATGGTTGTTGCGGCTATCTACGTGATGATGAACATCCCAAGGGAAGTAGAACAGTTTTTCCCTATGGCCACATTGATTGGTGGTTTAGTCGGTATGGGCTTACTGGCGAGTAATAGTGAGCTTGTCATCATGCAATCAGCCGGGCAAAGTCGCTGGAATATCATCGCGTCAGCCATGAAGTCGGCCATTATCATGATTCTATTTGTCATGGCGTTAGGTGAATGGGTAACACCTGTCGCTCAAACCAGAGCAAAAGAATTAAGAACACAGGCAATATCAGGCGGCAGGCTATACTCATCTGACAAACTTGACTGGGCAAAAGACGGTCAAAACTTCGTGAGTATTGGCGAAGTTATTAGTAGTAGCCAGCTCCTCAACATTACCATCTATGAATTTGATGACGACTTACAGCTTAAGAAAATAACAACTGCCGATTCGGGTCAATTTATCCAAGACAGTTGGCAGCTAACCAATGTCAACAATACTTATTTGAGCGAACAACAAATACTCGTACGAGACAGTGAAGAGCAAAATTGGCTGTCTAGCCTTACACCCGATAAGCTGAGCGTTGTGACAGTCAAACCGGAAGCCTTATCAATAAGAGGATTGGCAGAATACATTCTATATTTGGAGAACAGCAGTCAAGACCCTAGCCGTTATAGATTGGCGTTGTGGCGTAAAATTCTGCAACCTGTTTCTGTCACCGTAATGCTATTGATGGCCCTTTCCTTTATATTTGGGCCACTACGCAGTGTAACTATGGGTGCAAGGGTGATCATGGGCGTATTAACTGGGTTCAGCTTTTTTATTGCGAATGAAGTTTTTGGGCCGTTAAGCTTGGTGTATAATTTGCCACCAATAGTCGGTGCCCTCCTTCCTAGCGCAATGTTCGCCTTAGTAGCAACCTATTTATTGAGAAAATAGCCGAAGAGCGTTTTCAACGCTCATTGGCTGTTTGTACACAATCACATCAAGTTGAATGATTGCCTTATAAAGAAGCCCCATGATAACACCTTATATGGAAACTCTAAGCGACTCTCTATTTAACTGGCAACTAGTAGATTAGGTAATCAATATAAACAGCAGTGTGTCATTGGTCTTTTAAGCGCCAGACCTGCATAATCAGGTTATATAGGTTTGTATTACTCTAGTATTAATTCTTGAGGTTGTTGAGATACGTCTCCCAGGTTGACTAAAGTTGTCACCTCTTCACCTGATAGCGCTCTACCGTATATTCTTAACTCGTCGATAGCCCCATTAAAAAAGTTCGTTGGGTTATTACAAGTACCCAACTGCCTCGCGCCAACAAAGACACATTGATTTTCAGCAGCACTTACTTCTGTTTCTATATCTTCGACAAGCTCACCATTAATATAGATTTGTCTGGCACCGTTAAAAGCCACTACTGCAACATGGTGCCAACTACCCACTTCAAGCAAAGTACTTGACCGAAAGGTTGATGTACTGCAGTCCCCAGTCCTGGCGGTTAGATGGCTAGCGTTAGTATCACCTAACCATCGAAAAGCAGTTGGAACACGATACCCAACATAAGGGACGAATTGACACGCACCGGATCGCCCACCGTCAACAATCCCTACCTCTTCGTAAGGCCATCTAGGCGTCATATTCGGCTTCAACCAGAATGAAAGCGAATACTGCGGCGCAATATTTATCCCTTCAATATTAAGGTAAGTGTCAAAGCCATTAAACTCACCAGCAAAACCATACTTACCTTCTACTAGAGCTGGCGATATGCCACTAATTTGGTGCCCTAATACATCAGTAGGCTCAGACTCAAAATTAATATGAGCAATAAGGCTATCGGTAATATCCCCTTCTATGCCAACTTGGCTTTCACTTAATCCAGGGTCTACACGGTAAACTCGGGAGACTTCGTCAACACTAAGTGCACGTGGGTATATTCTCAGCTCATCCATTAACCCTCTATAAAAGTTGTTGGGTGAACGGCAATCTCCCGCTTGCCTAGCTCCTATAAACAAACATGTATTAGCCTTAGTCGTAGAAGAATTTTGTATCTCTTCTAATGTGCTAGCTTCTTCGCCATTAACATAAACTACCGTTCTATTTTCTTCGACAACAACCGTTATGTGTTGCCAATGATCAAACGCAACCCGTTCAACCGTCGCTTCGAGATCAGCCCCACAAGCAGCTGCTGTCTTGGTTAGCACTTCATAATTAGAGTTATACCTGATAGTCGGCGTACTCAAACACGCACCAGAACGAGCACCATCGGCAATCACAAAAGTTTCACCAGGCCAGGCCCTACTAGCTTGTTCTGGTTTTATCCACACACTAAAAGAGTAAGGGGGCGCAATTTCATAATTTGAAACATTGAGGTAAGAAGACCCATCAAAATACACAGCAGCTCCATATCGCCCCTCTTCATAAGATACATCACCGATACTCTCTGGATAAAAATTCAACTGAGAGTCTTCAATCGACTTATCAAAGTTCATATAAACATAAGCACCGGGAACATCTTTGCTGGCGGGTAATGGCTCTGGATGCACAGGAGGATCTGGCACAGTTTCGTTATCTGATGAACGTTCTCTCGTTTCATCTCTACTTGATGCATTAGTATTGCCAGGCGATGGAAATACAGGGCTCAGTCCAGATAGTGGCCTAGGCGTATCTTGTATGCGCGGCAATATCGCCCATTGAGGGTTTCTTGCAAAATTACTGCGCTGCGGCGAATAATAATTGTCTTTAAGCCAGCGACGAACTTCATCTTGCTTCTCGCCAGAACGGAGGTAAGTAGACGATGCATAAGCCAGTGTTTCATATCCATGATTAACGTTAATAGCTTGCCGGTTAGCGGCAATGTTCTCACCTCGTGCAACCAATGCATCAAAGTTAGGCATACGTTCAACAATTTCTGGCCATGTTAGGTAACGATCTTCTGTTGACTCAATGGCTATAAAGTATGCACTCACGGCATGTCTTGAAACAGTTGAATCAAAAAGGCTTGTCAGGAACTCGTCACTCCAATCCACTAATGCCTGCGTTGGGAGTCCCATTTGAGCCGCTTCTCCAACAGACGCTCTAAAGACTGAATACATCCAAGGTGCACCGCCCGCTTTCACATCAGAGAAGTCTTCACCGAACAAGTGAGGTGTTGCGTTCGAATTAATAGCACTGTTAGATTGCCAAAAATGATTAGGTGTTAAAGGAACAAGGTTATTAGTACCGTGAATATAGGCGGGATGTTCTTGTAGCTCAGGTAACGGAATGTTCCTTTCACCAGCCCAAAGAGCAATTGTATCGTATACAATATCGGTGAAATACTGCTTTTCTGGTGTATCATCAGGTGTCAATAATAGCGCATGAACACGCTCTCTAAAGCCTCTCCCTTCGCCTCGCGTTTGTCCATGAATACCCGCCATATTGTTAGGTCCACGCAAAGCATTAGATGTATGTTCCATAGCAGATGTTGCTGCCCATAGTTGCAATTGCTCTAGGTACCAATACTCTCCCGTAAGCGCATACAATGCCGAATAAGGATTAACTCTATGTGCGATATCATCTGACCAGGAATCACCCCTTCCCCAATAACCCCAACCTTCGTTAGGCGCGTTATGCAGCTCAACAACATCTTCAGAGCTAGTGATATTTAGATTGCGATGATCATATAACCATAAACTTGGACGAGCATTAACAGATATTGGCTTGCCCAATGCGTCAGTTTCCCCTTCACGAAGATAACTTTTACTGCTATCGCCTTCGCGTGAATGTGTGCTCCAATTTGCTGCTAAGTCAGCTTGTCGAGCAGAGATTTCTTGCATCCTCCAGTCACCTGTATACAACCAAGCTGTTACCCAAGATGGGTGTATCCCTAAATCAACTCGTCCACCTGTTGTACCCATGCGGCTCTGCCATAATCCGTCACCATACAAGTCGATATCGGCCTCGAGAAACCCTTGATAAGTATTCGTTAACTGCTGTTCTGGTATTTCCAGCGAGACATCATAATTACTGAAAAAGCGCGTTTCTTTTAAATAAGCTAAATTATGATTGATTGATACTTTCTGCTCAGGTGTATTGTTCCAAAACACCTTAGTCCAGCGACTACCGTAATAATGTGTTTGTTCCTGAGGCTGCTGATATTGCGTCTCTCCATTAAGCGTTAACTGAGACGAATAGCTAATATTTTTAAGAGTTTCAGTATTAATATTCTCTGCAATATATCTAACCTTAATATCGCCCGTCGATGACCAATACGAAACATGGTAAATCGGTCTAATACTGCGTAAATCATCAAAACCCAAATCATGCACGCGTTCGGCAGAATGGTCAGCCACAACAAAGGTTGTAACAACTGAGCCTTGTGTCCACAAGCTAAAATGCCCGTTAGTGAGCATATCTCGCACAGAAGATCGCTTACTTGTTTCACCTTGTGTCAGTATAACTTCAGCATCAAAACCAGTATCAAGTAGCGTTAAAACATCAGTCGGCCCATTATTCCCCGATTCTTGATCCCTAAATGACACCCTATACGACACATTAGGCTTTAATTCAGGCACAACAAAAGAAAGAATCGCATGCTTTACAGAGTTATCGGGCCACCTCTGTTTAATGTCAGCTTGTGTTAAAACAGATACACCATCAATTATTGCACGAGGGTAGTTAGGGATCTCCCCTTGAACAAATAGGCGAGCAATTTGGACAGGGTATTGAGTAGCAACAACATCACTGTCATTCTTAAGCGTTAGCGTGTTAGAAGGATCTGCGTATACAGGGAGTGCTATGCATGAGAGCATCAACATTATGCTCATCAACCATTTCAACCGACAATTCGTACCAGACTTGTAAAAAACGAAACGCGGCATCATCCCTCCTATATTAATTAAAATGCCAGCTAACCGATGCCTTCGAGCCCGCATTAATACTTTATTCAAAATTACAATTCATTCGTTCGATAAAGTTCATAAACTAGCATGCCCATTGCTCATATAATCAGCATAAATGTAGTTGTAGGTATAGACTTTATGATAAGACTTATCCAAAGTACGAAATATCATACTTTAGTCCTTAAATCGTCGCAGAGTCAGGCTCAACGCCTAATTTTGCAGCTTTTTCCATGAACGATGATGGTTAGCATCTTTCGTCAATACCAACACCTCAGTTCCAGCTACTCGATCTTGTAAAGACAGTTTTCCCTTAATATCTAACAATACTAGTAAAGAGCCTAAACCCCCAAGGGAGAAAAATATACGTACGAATACTCTGGCATACCCTAAACTTTTTTCATTGGTGCTAAACAATCGCAAACGCCAAGCACGCATTCCCAAAGTCTGACCACCATTTCGCCAAAACCAGGCAAAAAAACCAACAACCCACACTGCTACCCAAACTTGGATAATGGCTTTATATAGAACCGACTGCTGAATAACATCACTCACATGCTCTTTTCCCCCCATATCAAGTACGCCATTTTCTAGCAGAATGACGAGTACAAGTAACATGCTCATAGCAGCCACCATACCGACAGCAACAGATACGAGAATATCGTAAACCATTGCAGCTAAACGACGGAGGAAGCCCGCTCGTGGATAAGGATTAGACGGAGATTGCATACAAACAGCGAACAAAATTTTAATGCGCATAGTGTACCAGCTTATCTCTATCAAAGAACAGCACACCTGCTTATTTCAAAAATAATTCATACGGCTAGTTTTTAAGCAAAAAACAACAACGACATAACAAAGTGCTTGCACAGCACGAATCCCTCGCTATAATGCAGCCCTCTTGATAGCACAGCTATTAAGCAAATCAAAATTTGATGCCAGAGTGATGAAATTGGTAGACATGACGGATTCAAAATCC
>CAZVDU010000030.1:0-28397 GCA_964625615.1 uncultured Pseudoalteromonadaceae bacterium
CAGAGCGATTAAAGTCAGTGGTAGAGAGAAGGGTAACTTGAGCATCTGGAAAACGCGTTTTCACCTCACTAACAACGGCAAAAACCATTGCTTGAGCACCTTTATTAAATAGTTCTCCGCCCGTTATTACAACCTGCACCTTTATCTCCCAATTATGATAGTGCCACTATTATTGACACCGACAACGCAAAAAGCGCGCGATTATAGCATTGAAGGCTAATTGGTGCTAACAGAACCACTCACTACATTCAGAACTAGAATGCTTTTGTTCTGAAGGCTTCAATTCGTATCAAGTGAGACAGGGCAATTTATGAACGGTTGGGTTTGCGAACTTTCAGCAGTCAAAGTTCATAAAATCGACGTGGGTTGAAACACTGATGTTATCATTGAGCCTAAGCTCAAAATAAGGGATGATTGATGGACCCACTAGAGAGGTTAGCTGAGAAGAATAGGATTCATAGAGCGGCCATGAAGTCGGAAAGGATGGAAGCTCTTAAGTTTTTTCCGCTTGCCATTGTTTGTTTGGCTCTATACTTAGGCCTTTCCTATTTTCTATTGGTTGATAAGGATATATCAGGGCTTAATTTAGTTGGATTGAGTAGGCATATATGGGTTCTTGCGATGGAGCTGACTGTTGGCGTTGGTGCTGTTTTTTTTATTGGTAGCTTCGCTTCTGTTATTTGGCATTTCATATTTGTAAGAGCACTTGGTGCAAAGAGCAATTTTACTAAAGCCAATTCTATATTTGTTTTTTCTTTATCTATTAGTATCTTGTTGTTTATGTTCGGGAAGTGGTTGACGTTACTCATCACAAATAATGCTGTGGCAGTTTCAGAGTTTGTCTCTTTCAATATTTACCCACCACCTTTTTTGATTCGATTTGCTCTGGATATAGTCATTGCTATCGTTGGCATTTTTCTAATGGTAGTTTGCTATTTTGTTGCTAGCTTGCCATTCAAAGCCAAGAAGCACGTACAAGAGCTAAGAGGTGATAAGGATAATGGATAGCCTTGACTATGCTTGTGTAGGTCTACTCACTGAATCGTGTAAGTGATTGAATAATATAATTTCGACACGTTCGACTATGTCATTAAATAGGGTTGTACGATCTGTATCAAGTGAGGCTGATGTTTCTCTTTTCCTTTCTTTGTAAAGTTGTTCTCGTCTGATAAATTCTTTCATGTAACGGGATTTCGTTGATTCATCAGCAGTAGAGTCCGTCAGTAATTGAATAGCTAGCTGTTGGGTTTCTGATGCCTCCTTAAACCTCCCTGCTGCAGCATAGGTGGCGGCCAGAGTATCTAGATATAATATCCGTTTTTCATAGAGGGGATCTGATACCACTGACTCCGCTAGTTTTACAGCATAGTCTGTTTCGAAGAGTTCGTTGTTCTCTAATGTGGCGAGAAACCAGGCAATATTATTTGTAGTGACTGGGAAATTTGCATAAGCTTCTTTTTCTATAACCTCTCGAGTTTTAGAAATGTCCTTCTCCATATCGAAACCATTGAAATAAAACTTGGCCATATTTACGGCGCCAACAACGATATAATCTTGATGATTGGCTTCTTCTAGCATGGCTACATGGTCATTGTTTGCAACGGGTAATTTATTGGTTTTCAGGAAGTAAAGGGATGCTAAGTAGGCTTTTGCCGCCGGCACACCTTGATCTGCCATCACGATAAGACCACTTTCTCCACGTTGTTTATCTTTTTCAGTATTACCACTCTCAATCAGGATAATATGGCTTAGTAGCTTTGCTTGTTCGTCTTTTTCTCCTGCTTTCTCTAACCAGTTGTAGGTTTTTTGAATGCTCTTATGTTCGGATTCCAAACTGTATAACCAAGCTATTTTGTTTTGCGCTCTTATCCAGCCTTCCATAGCGAGTTTAAGGCAGTTATCAAAGTCTCGGGTTTGCGCAGGTTTTTTGAGTTTGTCGCAGGCTAATAAACCTTCGAACCATTCAGTTTTATCTTGCGAATCTATCTGTGATATTGAGGGTGGTTGCTCTTCTTGTGGTTTGGTGTCTTCTTTTGAATCCAATAGATAGGTAAATCCTCTATACAATAAGTTCATTGCCATAATCCATATGAAGAAGTTGTATAGCATCTTCTTCCAATTCGTTGGCTCATCATCTTCCGAAGCGACTGCTTCTTTTCCGTAGGCTTGTCTCATGACTAAGCTCACCTCTTCAGCGGAAAAGTATTTAATAAGCTCCAATTCGTTTGAGCGCCAATCTAAGATCTCTGCCAACTCGTTGACTACTTTCTTGGGAATAAAGGCACCATCATTAATAGCAATATTTGAGCTGTAAAACTGAGACAAGTAATCAAATATATGTAAACCAATAGTTTGTCTGAAAGTGAATGATTTTAAGTGTTCATTAGAGAGCAGGGTGTGCCATTCTTGAGCATTCTTGCGTGTCTTAGGGTTTTCAAGGATTTGGGCGAAGTCTCTTAAGAATTGCTCCGCATTGTCAAAAAGCTCTTGTTCTTCTGCTTGGGCAGCTGTGGCTTCTTTCTGTTCTTGGTCAGAAGTGATTTCATTGTCAGGTGTCGCTTCTGAACGATCAGAAACTGGCGTCGCTATTTCATCATTCTCTGTATCTTGCTTTTCAAGAGTATTGTCAACATCAGTCGGTAGATCCTCTTGTTCATACCCGTCAGCTTCCTGTTCAAAGTCCCAATCAAGTGCCTGCTTATAGGCACTATTAAGGGCCTGAAAACCTTCAGGGTCGTCTTCGGGGTGACAGTTTTTTAACAGTTTGGCATAAGCACGCTTTACGTCTCTTTTATTTTCGGTTGCTGATATACCGAGTCTGTCCCAACAATCCATATTTAACGACTACTCTCAAAATCTTTGATTAAGGATGCTAACTGCTCTTGAGCTTGCTCAACAGTTTTTGGGTCTTGTGAGTTTAATGCCGTTTCAAAGCTAACGAGTAGCTCGGCAATATACTCCCTTTCCCCACCCAAGCTCTCTTCGTATAAGCGCTCTAGCTTGGCAATTAAATGCCTGTTTTGCATGTCATCCCTAGGATGAAGTTTTATAGCTTCAAGCTTTTTGAAACTATCATCTATATCTTGTTGAGATAGATCTGTGGATGAATTGTTGATTGTTATTCGTTTTGATGTGCCTGTATTTCCGACTTTTACAATAACTTCGAGTATTCCATTAATGTCATAGGTAAATCTGATATCAACATATTGTTCTCCTGCATTACCCTTCGGAACCTCTACCGTTAATTCGCCAATTTTAACATTGTTTTTAATTAACCGACTTTCACCTTGGTAAATACCGCATGAAACCTGACGTTGATTTTTATGAATGGTAACCAGCCTTTCCTCCCTGCTGACTGGGACTGTCGTATTGCGTTCTATAATTGGTAAGAAATGGCCAGACTCGTGTTCTCTCTGTCCTTTAGATATCGCTATATCGACGCCCAAGCTATAGGGGCAAACATCGGTTAAAACGACATCTTTGAAGGTAGCGTTTCTGGCTTTGAGTGCCGCCTGTACAGCTGTCCCTAAAGCAACAACCTTATCAGGGTCAATGCTGCTAGCCGGTATGCGCTTTAACAGTTTTGATACTTCTGATCTTACCCAGGGCATTCTTGTCGCACCGCCGACTAAAATGACATTGTTTAGCTCGGATATGTTGACTTTGCTATCACGCAATGCTCGTTCAATGGGCTTGTTGAATCTCTGAATGAGGGATTTAATAATGTTTTCAAAGTCTTCTCTGGTGCATGTCCATTGATAGTCTTTTTTACTCAGCGTAATGCTAAGTGTTGCTTCATCTGCATCTGACAGTGCATGTTTTAGTGCTGTGGCTTTCTCTGCCAGTTGCGAGCGCTCTTGATGTGAGAGTTTCTCAAATTTTATCTTATGTTCTTTGGTGAAATGTACTTGAAGTGCGTCGTCAAAATCTTCGCCGCCAAAGAAATTATCTCCAGCAGATGCCCTAACCTCAATAATATCATCGTAAACATCCAAGATAGAGACATCAAGCGTGCCTCCGCCTAAATCAATAACGATAAATAATTGCTCGTCAGAATCCTGAGTTATACCGTATGCTAACGCCGCTGCTGTTGGTTCATTGATCAACCGCTCGACTTTTAGTCCGGCAAGATCACCTGCTAGTTTGGTCGCTGCTCGCTGTGTGTCATTGAAATAAGCGGGAACACTAATGATTGCTTCTGTGACCTCTTCTCCTAACACAGCTTCTGCATCAGCTTTGAGTTGCTTCAAGACTAAAGCGGACAGCTCGACAGGAGAGAATGCTTTCTTGCCGAGTTTGATTGAGTTGTTAGTGCCCATAAAGCGCTTAAAACAAGCTACCGTATGTTGTGGATGGCTAATGAGACGTTCTTTGGCTGGGCGACCTACGAGAATGTTCTGATTCTTCTCATCATAGCTAATAACAGAAGGCGTTATAGGCTCGCCAAGAGCATTTTTGATGAGTTCAGCTTTATCGTTTCTCCATGTGCAGACAAGGCTGTTCGTTGTACCTAGATCAATTCCGATAAGTGGCGGCATTATAAATCCCTCTTCCTTTGCGCTATTCGGCTAATTTGTGGCGTTTAGTGTACTAAAAAAGCGTAAAGCTTTCAGTGTATTGGCGTGATTCTATCAAGCATTAATGGCAATGCAACATTATAGATCTAGTCAGGGTTAGCAATCGTATTGATATTATTATCACTATCTATTGGTTGAGGGCATATGTTACGCCACTTTATTTTTATCCTATCTATTGCAACGTTAAGTGCCTGTGCGAGTTACGACTACCCGAGTGATTTGAAGTTGAACGCGCCTATGATTTCTGCAAATGGCCAAACCTTAGCCGGAGAGCCGGTTGATATTCCGGGCGACTTCTTTGGACAGAAAACGCTATTACTACTGGGATATAAACAAGATACACAGTTTGATATCGACCGTTGGTTGATCGGTTTGGATATGACTGAAACTAGAGTTGCTGTTTATGAAATACCAACCATTCAAGGGTTAGCGCCACGCATGTTTAGTACGGTAATTAACAATGGTATGCGCAGAGGTATTCCCAAAGAATTATGGAAAGGTGTTGTGACTGTGTATGCAGATGGAGATAAAGTGCAGCGTTACACGGGCAATCAAAATCCGAATAATGCGCGTGTAATACTGCTAAATAAGGAAGGTAATGTTATCTATTTTTATGATAGGGGATTTTCCGTTGAAGCCTTGAATAGTGTAAGGGCGCTTGTTGATAGATAAAAAGAAGCGCGTTAAGACGCAAATCTATAACGGTTTCGTTGGGTCTGCTTCGAGGCTAAGGCCACATCCTACAGCTTAATTGGCCTAGCATTGCTATTCCGGTTGAGTTTCTGGGCATTGGCCCAGCGTTTTAACAGAGCCTTTGTCTGATGCACTTTCCAGTTTCACCGTAAACCCCCATAACCTGTGTAGGTGTTTGAGTACTTCGTTGTAGGAGTTATCTAATGGAATATTATTCTGTGGTGTGTATCTCAACGTTAGAGAACGGTCACCTTTACTGTCTACAGAGTACACTTGAATATTCGGTTCTAGGTTGCTTAGATTGTACTGCGCCGACAACTTCTCTCTTACGGCTTGATAACCTTGTTGATTGTGAATAGCGGTTACCGTTAGCCTGTCATCCTTATCTTCATCTTCGACGGCGAAAAATTTAAAATCACGGATGATTTTCGGTGACATGAACTGACTGATAAAGCTCTCGTCTTTAAAGTTTTTCATCGCAAAGTGTGCTGTTTCTAACCAATCGGAGCCAGCAATATCAGGCAACCACTCGCGATCTTCATCTGTCGGGTCAGTGCAAATACGCTTAATATCCATAAACATATTAAAACCTAACGCATAAGGGTTAATACCTGAATAGTAGGGGCTGTTGTAATCGGGTTGTGCGACCACGCTAGTATGGCTATGTAAAAACTCCATGATAAATCTGTCACTTACACGGCCTTCGTCGTAGAGGTGTTGCAATATATGGTAATGCCAAAAACAAGCCCACCCTTCGTTCATGACTTGCGTTTGTTTCTGAGGATAAAAGTACTGAGATATTTTCCGGACAATGCGAACGAGCTCACGTTGCCAAGATTCTAAAAGTGGTGCGTTTTTTTCAATGAAATAAAGAATGTTTTCTTGTGGCTCAGCAGGGAATCGTTGTTCAGAATCGGTTTCTAATTTGGATTTTTCTGGCAAAGTGCGCCACATATCGTTCACTTGAGACTGTAAATAACGCTCTCGTTCCTTCTGGCGTTCACGTTCTTTCTCTAGTGAAATTTTTTGTGGGCGTTTGTATCTATCAACGCCGTAATTCATCAATGCGTGACAGGAATCTAAAATATGTTCTACTTCACTGACGCCGTATTTGTTTTCACACTCACTGACATACTTTTTAGCAAAAACCAGGTAATCAACTATGGAGCTAGCGTCTGTCCATGTCTCGAATAAGTAATTATTTTTGAAGAAAGAGTTATGGCCGTAACAGGCATGTGCAATCACTAAGGCTTGCATGGTAATGGTGTTTTCTTCCATTAAATACGCAATGCAAGGGTCAGAGTTAATAACAATCTCGTAAGCGAGCCCCATCTGTCCGCGCTTGTAGTTCTGCTCTGATTGGATGAACTTTTTGCCATAGCTCCAATGCGTATAATTGATAGGCATACCGACAGATGCATAGGCATCCATCATTTGTTCGGCGGTAATGATTTCTATTTGGTTGGGATAGGTGTTTAAGCCATAGCTCTTAGCTACGCGGTCTATCTGCTTCTCGTATTCACCTAATAGATCAAATGTCCAATCAGGACCATCACTTAACATGGGACCTTTACTTTTTTTCATGAAGTCTCCGCCTGGCGTTTGAATAGTTCGCAGAAAACCGGGTAAATGTCTTCAGGTGTCTCTATTTGTTTGAGTACAAAGTTGTCGTAGATCGACGTGAGTTTTTCATATTCGTGCCACAGGCTTTGATGTTGGCGATCGGTGATTTCGATATAGGCGTAGTAGCGTATTAGCGGAAGAATGTTTTGTGCCAAGATGTGATGGCACTGCGGTGAATCAGCTGCCCAATTATCACCATCTGACGCTTGTGCGGCATAAATATTCCAAACATCGCTAGGATACCTCTCTTGCACAATATCTTGCATCAGTTTCAGGGCGCTCGATACGACTGTGCCACCCGTTTCTTGTGAGTAGAAGAACTCTTGCTCATCGACCTCTTTTGCCGTTGCGTGGTGCCGAATATAAACCACTTCTACATCTTTATAACTGCGAGACAAGAAGGAATACAGCAAGATATAAAAGCGTTTGGCAATATCTTTCGTTGCTTGATCCATAGAGCCTGATACATCCATTAAACAAAACATCACTGCTTTGCTGGTGGGAACCGGCCGCTTCTCGAAGTTTCGGAATTTCAGGTCAAATGTATCTATGAAAGGAACCGCTTTGATCCGACGTTTGAGTTCAGTTATTTCCTCCTCTAAGCGAATAACCTCTAACTCATGGTCTATCTTGTCTTCTTTTAGTACCTTTAGTTCGTATTCTAATTGCTTTAACTTTTTCTTTTTACCGGCATTCAACGCTATTCTTCTAGCCATCGAGCCTTTCATGGAACGCACAATATCTAGGTTGGTTGGCACACCATCTGTTTTATAGCCTGCACGGTAAGTTTTATATTGGACTAGCTTATCGAGCTGGTTCTTGCGTAAGTTAGGTAGAGCTAGATCTTCAAACAAGAGGTCAAGGTATTCATCTTTCGATATTTGAAACGTGAAATCATCCTCTCCCTCGCCAGAGTCACTGGCGTCGCCCTTACCACTGCCTCCGTTTCCCCCTTGGGGCTTTGGTATTCTGTCGCCTTGTGAGAATTGGTCGTTGCCAGGATGCACACGTTCGCGCCTTCCGCCGCGGCCAGCATGAAATGAAGGCTCAGAGATATCCTGTGCAGGTATGCCTACGCTCTCACCTTTGTCAACATCGGTGACATTGCGTTTACTCATTGCATCCGAAACAGCTTTTTTTATTTGCTGTTTATAGCGCCTGATAAAACGCTGCCGATTTACAGTGCTCTTACCCTTAGCATTCTGGCGACGATCGATAAAATGGGCCATACAACTCTCCCAAGTTAAGACGACTTCCGAACACGTAAATACCACTCACAAAGCAATCTCACTTGTTTCTGTGTATAGCCTTTTTCGGACATACGCTCTACAAAGTCGTCATGCTTCTTCTGGTCTTCCGCTGACCCCTTGGTATTAAATGAAATCACGGGAAGGAGGTCCTCTGTATTAGAAAACATCTTCTTCTCAATGACCGTTCGTAGTTTCTCATAGCTCGTCCACGATGGGTTTTTACCTTCGTGGTTGGCACGTGCGCGCAGCACAAAGTTGACGATTTCATTTCGAAAATCTTTGGGATTACTTATACCAGCAGGCTTTTCGATTTTCTCAAGCTCAGTATTAAGGGCTGCTCTGTCAAAGAGTTGGCCTGTTTCCGGATCACGATACTCCTGATCTTGTATCCAAAAATCGGCATAAGTGACATAGCGGTCAAAGAGGTTCTGGCCATATTCAGAATAGGACTCAAGATAAGCGGTTTGGATCTCTTTACCGATAAACTCTACGTATTTGGGCACGAGGTAGCCCTTTAAATGTTCTTTATATGTCTCAGCATCTTCACTAGGGAATTGCTCTCGCTCGATTTGTTGCTCAAGCACGTAAAACAAGTGAACTGGATTGGCTGCAACTTCTTGATGATCGAAATTGAATACACGGGAGAGAATCTTAAAGGCAAAGCGTGTCGATAAGCCATTCATACCTTCATCTACCCCAGCATAGTCTCGATATTCCTGATAAGACTTCGCTTTGGGGTCTGTATCTTTCAAACTCTCACCGTCATAGACGCGCATCTTAGAATAAACGCTCGAATTTTCAGGTTCTTTAAGGCGCGACAGCACACTAAATTGAGATAAGGTTTCCAGTGTACCTGGAGCACAAGGTGCTTGGCTTAGCTCTGAATGTTCTATCAATTTTTTATAAATGCGTGTTTCTTCACTAATACGCAGACAATAAGGCACTTTAACGATGTAGACCCTATCTAAGAAAGCCTCATTGTTCTTATTATTACGAAACGTTTGCCATTCTGACTCATTAGAATGCGCCAGAATTAAACCGTCGAAAGGTAAGGCTGAGAAACCTTCTGTAGGATTGTAGTTACCTTCCTGAGTCGCGGTAAGCAAAGGATGTAAAACTTTGATGGGGGCTTTGAACATCTCGACGAATTCCATCAGGCCTTGATTCGCCTTACACAGCGAACCTGAATAACTATAGGCATCAGGGTCATTTTGCGCGAAGTCCTCTAGTCGTCTAATATCGACCTTGCCAACCAAAGACGAGATATCTTGGTTATTCTCATCACCTGGCTCTGTCTTGGCTATGCCTGTTTGATCGAGAATTGAAGGGCGTAATTTGATAACCTTAAATTGACTGATGTCGCCGTTGAATTCATGGAGTCGTTTGCGTGCCCAAGGTGACATAATACTTTTGAGGTAACGAGATGGAATGCCGTACTCCTTCTCTAGGATACCGCCGTCTTCATTAATGTCGAACAAGCAAAAAGGATGATCATTGACAGGAGAGCCTTTTAATACATAGATAGGCATTTTTTGCATTAGCTCTTTTAGCTTTTCAGCTAAGGTCGATTTACCACCACCAACAGGCCCTAAAAGATACAGAATTTGTTTCTTCTCTTCGAGCCCCTGTGCTGCATGACGGAGGTAAGAGACAATCTGTTCAATGGACTCTTCCATGCCGTAGAAGTCGTCGAAAGTAGGGTATCGGGAGATTATGCGATTAGAAAAAATGCGACTTAATGTGGCGTCTTGAGACGTGTCTACCATCTCAGGTTCACCGATGGCCATAAGTAGCCTTTCGGCGGCGCTTGCATAGGCCGACTTGTCTTCCTTGCATAGCTCTAGAAATTCATGAATGCTGAGTTCTTCTTCTTTATGTGACTCGTAGCGTTGCTGGTATTGCTCGAAAATGCTCATTTTCACCTCCAGTCCGACAGTCAAAGGGGATCGTTTTTAATGTTAGACCCTATATTAAGGTTAGACCTAAATTTTAAGATTACGTTGTGAATATTGACCTTTTTTCAATTTGATAGTGATTATTGTTAAAGCAGTTTTGCTTAACTTAAGCTTAATGAACTTTTTTACAATTATACTTTGGGAGGATATTTGGGCATGGTAAGTGGTGAAGGATTGAATAAAAAGTGATCGGTATTACGTTTTCTCGCTGCGACTTAGTGTAAGGAATTGGTGGTTATATTTCGTAATATTTCAAAAACATAGCGACAGAAGACTGGACGGCTTCTTGCGCCTGTTCTTCTGAAGGGTAATGCCCAAAGCCGACCACTTGAGGCCAAAACGCTAATGATTTTAACATGCCGTAAAACTGGGCTGATGCCACCTCAATATCTGTAATAGTTAATTTTCCGTCGTTTACGGCTTCTTGTAACCAAATGTCAAAACCGTTATCTGATTCATTAATTTGGGCATTGACCATCTCGATGGCGTCAGGAGAGTGGAAACATTCAGCCAGCACTAAACGAGAGACTCGAATAAAGTTATCAGACCTGAAAAGTGTCATCTGCTGTTTTGCTATCGCAATGAGTTGTGTCGATAGGGGCTCGTCTTTTTTGTAGGTACATTCAGTCGCCGCTATACACTCTTTCCACATAACCGCAGTGATATCATCAAAGAGCATGTCTTTGCTCGGAAAGTGGTTGTAAACCGTTCTTTTGGAGACATTAGCCGTTTTAGCGATTTGATCCATACTGGTTTTTTGAAAACCATGTGTATCAAATTCTTCAATGGCAGCTTTGATTATATCTTCGCGCTTTCTATCACTCAGCGTACGTTTTTGTTGCATTTTACTTCTAAGTCATGCGGATTTATATCGGCTATCTTACACTCATGAGTTTACTTTTCAAATTTTACATGTAAACTAGTCAGTGTAGTTTACTTTTGAGTGTTGGAAATGGTTGATAATACACCTTGGGTCAATGCCAACCTGAATAATAGATTGATTGCGGGGGTTCTTTTACTAATGAGTTATTCAACGATGGGAGACGATATGCCGAACAAAGCGGATCATACAAAACATTTAGATGTAAGCCATCGTGAACAAGGAGCTTACGTAAACGCAGACCCTAGTGTTAAGCAAGATATGTCCAACTTGGGCAGCATTTTAAAGCGTTACTTGTTTGAGAAACGGACCGACCCTAAACCTGATAAAGTCCCGTTGGAGATGATCAATGCGACTGACCTGCATGCTAATGATGAAAATTCTCTGTACCGACTAGGTCATTCCTCGATTCTTTTAAAGCTTGAAGGGAAACTATGGCTAACGGATCCCGTTTTTTCTGAGCGTGCTTCTTTTGCGCAATGGATAGGCCCAAAACGTTTCCATCCAGTGCCGGTAGATATTGAAAGTTTGGATCACATTGAAGGCGTCATTATTTCTCACGATCACTATGACCATCTAGATGAGCACAGTATTAAAACTCTGAGTAACAAAGTTAATCATTTTATTGTGCCGTTAGGCGTTGATGCGCATTTAAGAGATTGGGGAATACCGCAAGAAAAAATACACGCGCTGGATTGGTGGCAAAGTATTGAGATTGAGGGTGTTGAATTAACAGCAACACCAGCTCAACACTTTTCTGGACGTGGTTTGTTTGATGGCAATGAAACGCTTTGGGCGTCATGGGTTATCAAAACTAATGAGCAAAGTGTGTTTTTCAGTGGTGACTCTGGCTACTTCGACGGCTTTAAATTAATCGGAGAGCGTTTTGGACCTTTTGACATCACCTTAATGGAAACAGGCGCTTATGATAAAGATTGGGCAGATATTCATATGATGCCAGAGGAGAGTGTTCAAGCGCATATTGACTTAAAAGGTAGCGTTATGATGCCTATTCATAATGGGACTTTCGATCTTGCTTTGCATCCTTGGTATGAACCGTTTGAGCGAGTCGTTGCAGCTGCACAATCCCATGGTGTCTCTCTTGCTATGCCCGTTATTGGTGAAAAAGTTGTTATCGATGGTAGCCAGTTAAGCTCGCCTTGGTGGGAAGTAGATAGCCAGGTTACTGAGTTAGCAGAAACTGAACTTAACAGCGCAGTGCCCTAGGAACTATTGAAATCAATCTTTCGTTAAGGCTAGAAATTTTAACTATAATAGCCCTAGTAATTTACATCAAGTTTTTAATCGCAACAACAAGTGAAATGTTGTCTGCTTAATCAGATTTTTTAGGAAAATACCATGCGAAGCCATATTCAATCAGTCGTCGTTCTTGCAATTGTTTTGTTAATTGCGGCCTGTTCTGAATCGGTTGAAACCGTTACTGCACCGCCGCCAGCGGAAGTTGATGTGAGTAAACCTATCGACGCTATTGTTACCCAATGGGATGAATACACCGGGCGTTTTGGTGCTGTTGAGCAAGTGGAGATCAGAGCCAGAGTCAGTGGATATCTGGAAAAAACCAACTTTAAAGATGGGCAGACTGTTGGCAAAGGCGATACGCTTTTTGTTATTGATCAGCGGCCGTTTAAAATCGCCTTACAGAGCGCAGAGTCAAGGCTTGATTTAGCCAAGAAAGAGCGTGACCGCGGTATTGACCTCAGGCGTAAGAATTCTATTTCACAAGAGGAAGTAGATCGTAGAACAAACGAATATGAATTGGCATTAGCCGCATATGAAAACGCCAAACTTGAAATGGAATTTACCGAAGTTAAATCGCCGATTAATGGTGTGGTTTCTCGAGACTTTGTGAATGTTGGTAATTTGGTTACGGGTGGTGCCTCTGGAGCAACCTTGTTGACTACAGTCGTTTCTCTTGACCCCATACATTTTTACTTTGATGCAGGGGAGCAAGACTTATTGAAATACATTCGCTTGAGCCAAAGCGATAAGCGTGAAAGCTCACGTACACACTCAAACCCTGTGCAAGTGAGGTTGCAAGATGAGACCGAGTTTACACACTTTGGTGTGATGGATTTTGTTGATAATCAGGTAGACCAAAGTACAGGTACGATTCAGGGCCGGGCGATATTAGACAATCCAGGCGGACATATATTACCCGGTATTTTTGGCCGCATCCGCTTGTTGTCTCAAGAAAATGTTGCAGTCATGTTAGTGCCAGATACCATCATTGGTACGGATCAATCACGCAAATTTGTTTATACAGTGGATGCTGAAAATAAGATTGGACGAAAGTTTGTTGAATTAGGCGGATTACATACACCCGAATTGCGAGTGATTAAATCAGGATTAAGTGCACAAGATACAATTCTGGTAAATGGGTTGATGCGCGCTCGACCTGGTGCCGTTGTATCACCTAACGTGGTTGATTTAGCTAACGAATACAACTTCTAACTGGGATTACAGATTATGAATATTTCTCAGTTTTTTATTTCGAGGCCAAAGTTTGCATCCGTGTTGGCCATCATTGTGTTGATCATCGGCGGTTTGGCCTATCAAACATTGCCGATTGAGCAGTATCCCCAAGTAGCACCGCCGACTATTGTTGTGAATGCCTCTTACCCTGGAGCCAACGCAGAAATAGCCGCGAAGACAGTAGCTACACCGCTAGAGCAGCAAATTAATGGTGTAGAGAATATGTTGTACATGTCATCGCAATCAACAGCCGATGGCAATGTCAGTATCACCGTAACGTTCAAATTAGGGACTGATCTCGATACTGCACAGGTACAGGTTCAAAACCGTGTTGCTGTCGCTGAACCTAGGCTACCAGAAACAGTGCAGCGTATCGGTATCACAACAGACAAAAACTCGCCTGATTTGATGCTGGTTGTGAATATGTTTTCTCCGAATGGAACCTACGATCAGACATACATTGCTAACTACGTCACTTTGCAAGTACAAGACCGCCTAGCGCGAGTTGAAGGTGTTGGTAATATCCGTGTATTCGGGGCAAGTCAGTATTCTATGCGTGTTTGGTTAGATCCTGATCGTATCGCGTCTATTGATATGACGGCATCAGAAGTCATTGCAGCGCTACGTGGGCAAAATATCCAAGTAGCTAGTGGTAGCTTAAATAAATCACCTGTTGTTAGTGGACAAACGGCGTTTGAATTGAATGTTCAAACACAGGGTCGATTGGTTGAACCCGAACAGTTTGAGCATGTGATTATCAAGAACACAGGTGGTCGAATCGTGCGCTTACGTGATGTAGGGCGTGTTGAGCTTGGTGCGGAAAGTTATGCAACGCGTGGCTATTTGGGTGATAAGAAAGCGATTGCCTTGCCTATTTTCCAACGTCCTGGCACAAATGCATTGGAAACAGCTGAAACCATTAAAAATATTATGGATGAGCTAGCTGAAAGCTTTCCACCTGATCTTGAGTACGATATTGCCTACAACCCAACCGAGTTTATTGCGGAGTCGATACATGCAGTTGAGATCACTATTTACGAAGCGGTTGGCTTGGTTATTTTAGTGATTATCGTTTTCTTACAGAACTGGCGTGCGGCAATTATTCCTATTATTGCTATACCCGTGTCTTTGATTGGTACTTTTGCTGTCATGAGTGTCTTGGGTTTCTCCTTAAACAATCTAACGCTATTTGGACTAGTACTGGCTATTGGTATTGTGGTCGACGATGCCATAGTTGTTGTTGAGAATATGGAACGTTTGATGGCGCAAGGTCAAAAACCAATAGCGGCTGCACGTGCAACAATGAAAGAAGTGGGCGGCGCTGTTATGGCAATTGGTCTGGTGTTGGTTGCTGTGTTTCTTCCGACTGCATTTGTTGGTGGTATATCAGGACAGTTCTATAGTCAGTTTGGCATTACCATAGCTGTCGCAACCTTGATCTCGGTTGCCGTGTCTTTAATTCTAAGTCCATCATTATCGGCGGTTTTATTTAAAGAACACAAAACAGATGATTATAAAAAAAGTGCTATTGCTAAACTAGGCGATGGCTTCAACCGCTTTATGGATAGAACATCGTTGGCTTACGGTAAGTTGACGAGCAAACTGGTGCGCATTGGCTGGGTCATGTCCATTCTATATCTTGGCTTAATGGTCGGGGCCGGGTACCTCTTTAACGCCGTACCTAAAGGGTTTATTCCTGCACAAGATCAAGGCTATTTGATTGTGAGCATTCAGTTGCCTTCAGGAGCGTCATTGTCACGCACCGATGCCGTCGTCCAAGATGCAGTCGGTCGCTTGTTGCAAACTGAAGGTATCGGTAATGCTGTTGCTTTTGCTGGTTTTTCTGGCGCGACTTTTACTAATGCATCAAACTCTGCCGCTATATTTCCTATCATGACATCATTTGAAGAAAGACAAGAAAAAGGGTTAAGTTTTGACCAAATCGTTGCCAATGTTAGGCAGCAAATGGGACAGATTAAAGAAGCGTTTGTCGTCGTTATCCCGCCACCGTCAGTTCGTGGTGTAGGCAATGGTGGTGGCTTTAAAATGATGCTAGAAGACAGGACAGGTCGAGGTTTACCTGTGTTGGAGCAAGCCATGTGGCAGCTCGCTGGTGCAGCCAATCAAGCCCCTGCAACTGAGTCTGTGTTTAGTTTCTTTGAGACCAACACGCCCCAGCTCTATGCTGACATTGACCGTGAACGTGTTGAGCGTTTGGGCGTGCCGGTATCTGAGGTGTTTAATGCTCTAGAAGTGTACCTTGGTAGTAGTTTTGTTAATGATTTTAGTTACTTAGGACGAACATTCAGGGTGACGGCGCAAGCTGATGCACCGTTTAGAATGGAACCGGATGACATTGGGCGCATCCGCGTGCGTAATTCTTCAGGTGATATGGTGCCTTTAAGTTCAGTCGCTACATTTGAATATCAGGCTGGCCCGTCGCGAGTGCCTAGATACAATTTATATCCTGCCGCAGATCTCATTGGTAATGCAGCTCCCGGATTTAGTTCGGGGGAAGCAATAGCAACGATGGAAAGATTGGCAGCCGACCTGTTGCCACAAGGGATCGGGTATGAATGGACAGAGTTAGCTTATCAAGAGCAAATAGCCGGTAACACCGCAACAATTGCTTTTGTGTTAGCGGTTGTTTTTGTCTTCTTGTTGCTGGTGGCGCTTTACGAAAGCTGGACATTGCCTTTGTCAGTTATCTTAATCGTGCCTATGTGTTTATTGAGTGCCATTGGTGGCGTTTGGATAATGGGGATGGACAACAACATACTGACCCAGGTCGGGTTAATTGTACTGGTAGGGTTAGCCAGTAAAAATGCCATATTGATCGTAGAGTTTGCTCGTCACTTAGAACAGCAGGGTACGCCCTTGCACGAAGCCGCTGTTGAAGCAGCAAAGCTGCGTTTAAGACCCATTTTAATGACCTCTTTTGCCTTTATTTTCGGTGTTGTGCCTCTCGCAATAGCAACAGGTGCAGGGGCTGAAATGAGGCAAGCGCTCGGCGTGACTGTTTTTAGCGGAATGCTCGGCGTAACCTTTTTTGGATTAATATTCACACCAGTCTTTTACGTGATGTGCAGACAGCTATCGATGCTGGTGAAAGGCCAGCAATTGGATGCTGATGGGCGTGTCCCCGTTATTATCAAAGAGTAACTTTTAACACGAGGGCACTGTTTAAAAAAGCTCAGTGCCCGGCTTAAGTTAACCTGCGCTCAGGTTAACTTATTCAGCCCTCTTCTTACTTTCACGATCAATATTCCTATCCTGTTGCAGTATTTGATGCAGGTCGGCAACGCGTTGTTCAACGACTATGCCGTAGTTCTCATCGTCACCCCAGACATCAGCAAGTACTCTGAGGGTTTCTATATCGTGCTCCATGAATATCTTACCTGCGCTTTCTGCATCCTCTTGGGATCTTCCCAGTAACATGAGCGAATCTATGCCTAACTTGAGTGCAGAATGAAAAGTCTCTCGTCGGAAATGTGATACGCCCATCTTAATGAGTTCAAAAGCGTGCCTTCTTTCGGTTGAGCGGCAAACCAATTGTAAATTGGGGAAGTGCTTACGGGCAAGTTTGATAATGTCGATGATCTTGTCTCCGTCATCAATAGCGATGACCAATAATTCGGCTTCCCTTGCACCAGCTGCTTCGAGTAAGTCCAGCCGTGAGCCGTCACCATAAAACACTTTATTGCCAAAGCGTTTTAACAGGTTGATGTGGCTAGAGTCATGATCAAGAATTGACAAGTGATAACCCTGTGCAGTGAGCAACCGACCGATGATTTGTCCGAACCTGCCGTATCCGACAATGATCACGTTTTTGGCGGCTTCAATATCTTCAGCTTTATCAAACGCCTTTTCAGTTACTTCAGTGTCTTCTTTGTCGATAACACGTTCATAAAACATCAGGAGTATTGGCGCTAGTAGCATGGATATAGCGACGACTAAAGTGATCATCTTAGTCAACTCGGGGCTTAAAATCTGGAGAGACGAGGTTAAAGATAAGAGTACAAAGGCAAACTCACCACCTTGTGCCAGCGCAAACGCAAAGAGTAAACGTTGCTTTTTCTGGAATCTAAAGAGGATTGCAAGTAGATAAAGTATTGCGGCTTTCACAAAGATAAGGCCCGCCACAAGCGCAACAACGAGTTTGTACTCATGCGCGAATAATCCGAAGTCGATGGATGCGCCTACGGTGATGAAAAATAGCCCTAATAAAAGCCCTTTAAACGGTGCGATATTGGCTTCAAACTCATGCCTGAACTCGCTTTCGGCTAAGACCACGCCGGCTAGGAAGGTGCCTAATGCAGGCGACAAGCCTATTTTTTGCATAATGACGGCGATCACAATGACTAAAAATAGTGAAAACACGGTGAACAACTCGTTCAATCGAGTTTCTATGATGCGTCTAAAAACAGGTGATACCAAGTACTTACCTGCTAAGATAATGGCGACAATTACCCCACAAGATATAACCGTTTGTATATAAGTAGGTAGGTGAGCGATAAGGTTTGCATGACTCTCTTCTGACTGAATGTCTTGAGGGGCAGCAAACACAAGCAAGGGTACAAGTGCGAGGATAGGGATGACAGCGATGTCTTGAAATAATAGGACGGCAAAGCTATTTTCACCCGCTTGTAGTTTGATCCAGCCTTTTTCATTCAGTGTTTGTATGACGATAGCGGTAGAGGAGAGTGCCAGCATTAGCCCTATAGCAAGTGAGGTTTGCCACCTAAGCGCGAATACGAAAATACAGACACAAAATATAGCGAAGGTTGTCAATGCCACTTGCAGCCCACCTAGTCCGGCTACAGCATGCCTGAGCTTCCAAAGCCTTGATGGTTGTAACTCAAGGCCTACGAGAAATAGCATCATCACTACGCCGAACTCGGCGAAGTGCATAACGTCGGTTTGGTCATCTACCAAGCGAAGTATAAAGGGACCGATCAGGATACCCGCAAGCAGATATCCGAGAACTGAACCCAATCCAAGGCGTTTGGCAAGTGGCACTGCAATCAAAGCAGCGGCAAGATAGATGACAGCAATATCAAGCATTTTGAGCCTTAAGTAAAAAGGGTAATGGGGCTTTTATCATTTTAGTGCCGCAATCAGTTTTTGTGTAAGTGCAATGAGTCCTTTGCCCTTATGGCTTACTTTCCAAGCTATAAAGTTATCAGGCTCTTGTGATATGCCAGTTGGCAGCTCAATTAATTGGCCCGAATCTATAGCATGCTGTATACGATGGCGTGGTAAATGGCCAATGCCTATTCCTGCAAGTATAGCGTTAACCTTCTGATCCATATTCTGGACGTAGAAATGCCTCCCATCACTGCTTAAGCCTTCACTTCTTGCGACAGAAACAAAAGACGTATCATGAGTAATGATTCGCCTAAGCTCAGGCATGATAGCATTCAACGCTTCTTGCGATTGAATATGTTTAGCATGTTCATGTTGGGAGGCGATCACGGGAACCAAGTTAGCGCTACAAATCGGAATTGCCCTGTAGCCTTTTTGCAAGGGCACAGGGCCGGGAGACCCAACTACCAAATCAACACGGCCTTGTTCTAGTGCATCCCAACCGCCATTGAGCACACATTCTGAAACATCGATCTCAATCGTTGGGTGTTCATCCAAAAAGGTACACAAGACCTCAAAAAATTGACCAAATGACTGTAATGACTCAATGGCAATGCTTAATCTAGGCTCCCATCCGGTTGCCACTTCTTTTGCTTTATTGGCGAGTCGTGCTGTTGTTTTAAGGATATCTCTGCCTTCTGCAAGCACTAAGCGTCCGGCAGGCGTCAAGACTGACCGCCGCCCTTGCCGTTGAAACAACGAAATATCGAGTTGTTCTTCAAGTTTTTGTATGGCGTATGAAATAGCCGATGTTGCTTTGTTCAGCTCTTCGGCTGCTTTAGCGAAGCTACCGCGCCTTTCTATGGCATCTAATGTTTCGAGAACTTCTATGGTGATCGGATTTTTATTCATCTTGCACTTGGGTGTTAAAGATTGTTCTGATATTTAGAACATATTAATCATAATTTGCCGCTTATTTCAAATTTTAAAATCCGTAGAATACATTTCATCGACTAACCGGTATGACCAATATGAGTATTTGGAGAAATGAAATGAACGTATTATTAAAGAAAGTTACTAACACTGTTGCAGGTTTTGACACTCTGGCTGTGCGCCTCGGTGCTGGCATTATATTTAGTGCACATGGTGCACAAAAACTATTTGGATGGTTTGGTGGTTATGGACTGGAAGGAACAGCAGGTTGGATGGATTCAATCGGTTTAGGGCCAGGTATAATAACGGCTTTGTTAGCAGGTAGTGCAGAGTTTTTTGGCGGATTACTCCTGATTGTTGGCTTACTTGTTAGACCGGCGGCTTTGGTTCTAGCCGTAACTATGCTTGTAGCAATTGTATCAGTGCATTTGAGTAATGGCCTATTTATGGCGAATAACGGGTTTGAATTCGGACTAGCACTTCTGGTGTTAAGTATTGGCTTGATTATCCGTGGTGCAGGTGGTTTGAGTTTAGATTTTATTATTCAAAATAAGTTATCAAATTCATAGTTTTTTATTAGAAAATTGCAATTTTCTCTTCACGAGCAAATCAGTGTATATAAATAATTGGAGGTATAAACATGGGATTATTACAACAAGGTAAATGGGTTGATCAGTGGTACGACACTAAGAAAAGTGCCGGTAAGTTTCAACGTCAGGAAAGTCGTTTCAGAAACTGGTTAACCGCAGATGGCAAATCAGGTCCGAATGGAGAGCGAGGTTTTAAGGCAGAGGAAGGGCGTTATCATCTTTATGTTTCTTTAGCTTGTCCATGGGCACATAGAACACTTATTTTCAGATCGTTGAAGCAGCTAGAAGGTTATATTGATGTTACTGTTGTTGACGCGACAATGCTTGAAAATGGTTGGGAAGTCTCTGATCCGTTGTATGGCTTTGACTATCTCTACCAACTCTATCTTAAAGCGGATGAAACCTACGAGGGTAGGGTGACAGTCCCCGTGTTATGGGACAAGAAGACTGAAACTATTGTTAGCAATGAATCAGCAGACATTATTCGTATGTTCAATACAGCGTTTAATCATTTAACCGGTAATACACAGGATTTTTACCCTGAAGCACTTAGAGAGGCTATAGATGAGGTGAATGATAAAGTTTATTCAACGATCAATAACGGAGTTTATCGTGCAGGTTTTGCGACAACCCAACAAGCCTACGAAGAAGCTTTTCATGCATTGTTTGATTCACTTGATTGGCTTGAAGCGAAGTTGTCGAAACAACGTTATCTGGCAGGTGATGTGATTACGGAAGCTGACTGGCGTTTATTCACAACACTTATTCGTTTTGATGCAGTCTACTTTGGACATTTTAAAACGAACAAGAAGATGCTTGCTGACTATGATGCCATTACTCACTATATACGGGCGTTATATCAGGTTCCTGGTGTTGCCGAGACGGTTGATATGGGGCATATCAAAACACACTACTATTCAAGCCATTTAACAATCAATCCGACGGGTATTGTACCTGTGGGACCGGAACAAGATTTCACTGTAGCGCATAATAGAGGGTAAATTATTTTGCGTATGAAAAAGGCGATTGTCATCGACAGTCGCCCTTCCAAACACATCATTATATTTTAATGCAATATCACCTCAGTTTGAGGTGATAAGCGTTCGGTCATTAGCCGTTAAATGATTTGTTATAACGTTTTGCGAACTTAACGAGTTCAACACCGTTACATGCAACACTGTTAACTTCAGCATTGTTGAAACCAACTCTTGCTTGAGCAAAAGCTTCGTTTGATGTTGCAGCAGCAACACAAAGTTCAGATTCTGGTGTAACGTTAGCTTTTTCGAATGCTACCGCTTTAACATTGTCTTGTTTTTCAGTTTTGTTGTACTGCTTAACAAACGTTTCTAATGTCATGTTATTGCACAATACGGTAGATGCTTCGATATCTTTAACATTTGCTTCGTTTTGAACTGCAGTAATACATAACTCGCTTAATTTAGAACCATCTTTATTGATGAACTCAACAGCTTGAGTAACAGGAGTAGTAATAGCAATAACGGCAACAGCAGCAAAAAGTGACTTCAACATGACAAATATCCTCGACTAATAAATATGTTTGGTTGGTTAAGAAAACGAGGTGTATTTTAGGGGGAGCTAAAAAATGTACAATTGAGATAAAATAAAATTTTCCATTAGAAAAACTAATCCATTAACTGACTATTTATTCATCTAGGCTATATGGATAAAGGTCTTGGCGTATCGTTACATATTCGAAATATTTGTTAAAATAATGTTTACATGTATAAGTTCTAATATAACAGTATTTTTTTTAATACGTTTTCGGCAACTTTTAAGGTTGATATGGGTGCTACGGAAGCGTTTTTTCTAACCATGAATTCAATGTTGCTTTTGCTTTAGTGAGCTCATGTATCTTATTGTCGATAGCGTCTATTTGATCCGCCAGCGTTTGTTTTAATACTGGGCATGACGGATCTGGATTAGCAAGTTTTGGAATAGCTTCTTTGATAGTTGATAGCGGAAAACCAACTGATTGTGCCATTCTAATAAATCTAAGTTCATTAATATGGTGTTGAGTATATATTCTATAACCATTGTTGTTGCGTTTTGGTGGCGTTATTAAGCCGATTTTTTCGTAGTATCTTAATGTGTCTTTGCCAACTCCCGAGAGTTCGGCAACTTTCTTTGCATTCATATTCTTTGTCTTATTTACGGTTTGTTGGTCAGGATAAATTAATCACTTGACTATGGAGCTTACTCCATACCTTATACTCTGACCATAACCTATGTTGATGAGAGAAAAGCTGGATGCCGGTTAACAAAAAAGCGTTAACACTAAAAACTAATGACGGATATACACTATCTGCTTACGAGTACAGTTCTGGTGAACATAGTCAGGATACGAATAAGCCTATTATTGTTGTTGCGGGTGCTACAGCTGTTCCACAGCGCTTTTATCAGCGTTTTGCACACTATGCGGTTGAGCAGGGAGCCACGGTCATTACGCTAGATTATAGAGGTGTTGGGGAATCAGCTCCTGAAACACTTGTCGGCTTTGATATGCGTTATTTGCAATGGGCAACAGAAGATTTAGCAGCTGCAATAGCACATGCTCAAGGCCTTCGTTTGACGACTAATAAAGAGCGTCCAATCCTGCTGATAGGGCATTCTTTTGGCGGACATGCATTAGGGTTATTACCCAATATTGAATTTGTCGATGGCGCTTATGTATTTGGTGTTGGTTCGGGTTGGCATGGATGGATGCCTTATCTCGAAAGTTTAAAAGTTCGTCTTCTGTGGCATGTTATAGCGCCTATTCTAGTTCGGGTATACGGTTACTTGCCCTGGAACAAACTAGGGTTGGGTGAGGATTTACCGATCAATGTTTACAGAGATTGGAAGTATTGGTGCCAATTCCCGCATTATTTCTTCGATGATCCTGATATGTCGCATGTTGCTGACTTGTTTGCCCGTTTCGATAAACCCTTGGTTGCGTTGAATGCTGTCGATGATAAATGGGCACAGCCAGCGTCAAGAGATGCCTTCTTTAAGGGGTACAGTAACGCTCAGCTTAAAACTGTTGATATCCAACCAGCAGATGTTGGCCTGAGGGAGATTGATCACATGGGGTATTTTAAGAAGAACTCGCAACTAATTTGGCAAGGCATAGTCGATTGGTCAATACGCTTTTGAAACAATACTATATGAACCTGCTACGAGTTCTTACCAAAAAGTACGCTTTCAGCCACAATATCCTCCGTGGACTCGATATGATCTAGCCATGTTTTACCAATTAGGTGATCGTACTCATGCTGAAATATTCGAGCAACAAAATCATCAAAGCGACAAGATGATTTAATGCCTTTAATGTCGTGATACTCGATTTCAACCCATGTATATCGCTTGACCTTGCCGCGCAAGGAGGGAACTGACAAACATCCTTCCCAATCCTTATTTTGGCTATCACTGTGTTTAATGATCTTAGGGTTGATCAATACAAGAGGTGCCATATCCGGCGCATCTGGGTATCGAGGATTGGGGCGAGACGCAATAATCATGATGGCTCTTGGATCAAACACTTGTGGTGCGGCAATACCAATGCCATTCGCGTCCAGCATGGTTTTCTTCAATTCATGGATAAAGGTTTGGCAATCAAGTGAATTGATTTCATCAACGGAAACAGTTTGAGCAGGTGTTTTTAGTATATCCTCGCCGACCAAAGCAATTTTCATAACTAACCCCAAACCGAACCATTGCCCTTGGGTTTATTCTTTTGTTGGCGTTGTTGTGCTTTCGCTTTAACGTTAGCTTGAATTTGCTCTTTAGAGTGGGCTGTATCTTTGGCATCTGGTCGGTACTTTTTAACCATGCCTTGCAGTAAGTTCCTGACAATTTGATCGCCTGCGGCCTTGTAATTTCTATGATCTGGTTTTCTGAAAAGTGCAGATAATTCACTTTTACTGATCTTAAAGTTGGCTAAGCGCAGAAGATTTATGATGTCTTCATCCTTATAACTCAACGCAATGCGGATTTTACGCAGGACATCGTTATTATTAAGTCGTTCGCCGCCCTTTAGTATTTTTGGCTCTACACCTTCTTGTTTACCTCTGTTTTTGATGATCAAGCCATCAAGAAACAAAGAGATGATTTTGTCTCTGCAAGGTAAGAATCCCTTTTCACTTTCTTGTTTCATCATGGACTGGAGGTAAGGTATTTCCATGTCGTAGCCGACAAGTTTAAAGATACTAATAGCTGCTGTGTCGTTAATTTGAAGTGCGTACCTAATGCGGCGCAGAATATCGTTGTGGATCATACTTGAGAGCCTTTATAAAGCAGCGTGTGTATTTGGGGCGTAGCTTAACGCAATGATGAGATGACCGCTAATAAAACAGGCGTTCATATTGATCAATACGATCTAGACTGTTGCTAAAAACAGACATCAAATAGACCGTAAATACAGGTACCATATGCATATTTAACTGTCTATCAAGTTGGCTTGAGCATAATACCTACTGTAGGTCGCTTTATAGAGGGTGTTGAACTTTATTTGATTAAATAGGCACTAATCATGCAGAGTTGACGAATGTGATGAAGTAAGCTGAATGTTGATCCTGAGCTTGGAATACAAACAGCAGTTCTTAGTATGAGAATTTTAAGGAAGTGAATATGATAAAGAATTACCTGGCGATAGTATCTTTTGTGCTCTTGGTTTCTGGTTGTGGAAGCAATGGACGAGAAAGCTTGGAAGAACGAAGGCAAGCAGTCAATGACATGCGAGCAGAAGCGGTCGCCGATATTATTACGGCTTATCCAGCTGTAAAGTCTAAACTGACGAGTTCTCCAGGATACGCTGTTTTTAGTAATGCTAATGTTAACTTGATTTTCGCCAGCTTCTCGGGTGGTTACGGGATTGCACATAACAATAACAGCGGCAAAGACACTTATATGAAAATGGGAGAAGCCGGTTTAGGTTTTGGTTTAGGCGCGAAAGATCTTCGTGTATTGATGATCTTTAAGTCATCGACGGCACTGGAACGATTTGTGGATACAGGCTGGGTATTTGGTGCTCAAGCAGATGCCACTGCGAAAGCGACAGATAAAGGTGCTGCAAAAGGGGCTGAGGTTGTGGCTGACGATATTGAAATATATCAAGTTACTGAGGCTGGTCTTGCACTACAAGCTACGATTAAAGGCACCAAATTCTGGAAAGATCGGGCCTTGAACTAAAAACGATGAGGGTAAGGGCGCTCGATGAATTCCATGAATTGGTCGAGTGCTAACTCAAACCCTAGTGTTTTAATAAAATCGACGGCCTTTTCGGGAGATTGCACAAATTTGAGTTGATAGTCGTCTGATGATATTGATGCCATCCTTGCTAAATGCTGTGCGCCTAAACTACTTTGTATCACGGTCGTTTGACAAATGCAGCCCTTCTCGACCATGCCTTGATACATTTTTTGGATAATCTGATCGATATCTGGTACACCTAACCCGTAATCCAGCGCATAACCAACGGAACACCATTGTCGGCCAATAAGAGGAGTGATTTCTTGTGTGAACTCTTTGGCATATTCAAGAGCTGCTTCTTTATTCCAAGCTCCTGCCCGTTTAATTAAAATGATGTTCACCGATTCAAGTAACTGTATATCCCAACTACCATGTATAAGATGTGAACGCATAGTTTTTTCTTTATTGCCTCATTAATTGCCCGCATTCTAACCTTGTGTAGCGAATGCTGTCTATTTTTAACGACATTGGCAATATGTGCATAAAATATGGCATAGGTTAGGGCCGTATTATCAGAATTGATAATACAGCCCTAACCAACCTTCAGTGCTTGATTCATCGAACTCAGGGTTCACTTGAACAATACCGAATTCCACAATGACATCACTGAGTCCATTGACTGAGCGATTAAAGCTGGTTTTGCCTTTAAAACCGTAAACGTCTATATCTTCAGCAAGCTTATGGCGACCATAAAAGCCGTAGATTGGTGCTTCGGTGTATGAAAACGCAGCTTGATAATAGCGGTAGTCATTCGTTTGTTGATTGAAGAAGGCAATCTCAGGTGAGAATACGATATTCCCTTGCACATTAGCGTTAAGGAGTGTCGATTCAAAGCCCCCGAAGTTGATTAAGTCGGTATCAGCGTCGAATCGCCTCGCCCATCGCGTAGACACATCAAAGGATGTCTTTTGCCAATGACCGCCAAATAAAGCTTCACCGTTGATGCCTTGCCAACTGCTATCCACGTTAGAGCCATCAGTATTAAAAGTTTCGTTCTCGCCATCCAACCACTGCCAGCGAAGGCGCTGTCTTAAACCCCAGTTTTGATTATTAAGGCGCCAACTTTGTTTGACTAAAGCACTCCAATAATCGATATCTGTTTGATTCAATTCTTGGCTATGTCGTTGAATCGCAGGGGTGACTCGTAGCTCGCCGAGAATGAAGGGGTAAGAAGCCTCTAAAAAGATACCGTCTAAATTCTGTTGCTCTAGAGCGACTCTGTCATGCTGTTTAAAAGGTTCAAGTTTAAAATCATAAATTTGTGTTCTGAATTTCACCGGCCAAGCTTGCCAACGTGCACCAACAGCGAATCCGGATAATGCGTTTTGAGAGACATCTTGGCTATAGCTTAACTGCCAGTCAAAACGTTGTAATAAATCGCCACCTTTTAAACCGACTTCTAACAAGTTGGCTGACGGGCTTGAGAAATTACCTGAGATTGTGCCGGTGATACGTTGTTTTCCTATACCGTATTCTCTCTCCTCTCCAATCTCAGTACTCAGATTATTGGTTGCAGGAGGCAGTTGATGTTCATAGGTGTTTTCAAAGGCGAGCTCGGCAGATTGCGTGACGTGAGCAACTTGCGAAATAAGGGCTTCTTCAAGTGAAACCTCATGCACATCTGGGCCGAGAGAGTTCACTGCTAAATGCAGTAAATTGTTATCAGGTGTTGGCATTGGCCAACTGAATGCTTGTTGTCCTTGTGTGAGCTGTTCAAGCGCTTGCGAACTGAAGTCATAGCGGTAGATGTTCAATTGTTCATTCAACCCTGCCACGTAATACAATGATTGTCCGTCGGCTGACCACTCAGGATAAGACAGGAATTGATAGCCAGTAGGCGCGGGTATAGTCTGTTGCTGATTGTTACTTAAATCGATAACTGATAATTGCCAACTCTCATTAAGCTCAGTACTAAGGACGGCAACCTGTTCTGTGTTACCTGGCCTGACACGCGGGAAGTCGTAGACAATATCCAGGCTTGGCGGCGTAATGTCTTCAATTGCTTTTGTGTCTATGCTTAGCTTTATTAACTGCGATTTACCATACTGGTTTCTTTCTGCAATGATGGTTCGATCTGTCCTGTTGACATCAAAACGACGTATATTTTGCTCTGTGGATAAGCGTGTCACAGCACCTTTTTTCAACTCCCATAAATACAGGTCTTGATGGAGATGATTGTTGCTGTCTTTATTGAGCGCTGTGTAGACTAAACTATCGTTGTTCACCCAACGAGGGTTAAACATACGTCTTTCGTTAGTTTGACGAAGTTTATATTTTACTTTGCGTTTAAATACTTCTGGTGGCTTGTCTGCAATATCCTCTGGGTCTGATAAGAGTAATCGCTTTTGGTTCATCTCGAACTTGTCTTTCGCAATCTTATTCTCGTCAGTGCTGTAGACGTAAAGCATGGCTTCACCATCTTGATTGACTTGGACCAACGCTAATAACTCACCATCCGGGCTTAAGCTGGGATCTAGTGCATTACCTGTTGTATCAAGCCATAATTTGCTTGGGTTTTCGGCGAAACCTTTCTCTTCATCAAGTGCTTGATAAGTATATTCTGCGACAAAGCGTTTATACAGTTGAGATGCTGGCTTTCCAAAAACACCCCTAAATGCTGTCTCGAAATTTCTTTCTTTGACTGCAACCATGCGCGTCCAAACTGAATCTAACGTATCTTCACCGTATTTTTCTTCAAGCCAAGCGAGGTAACGAACACCCATTAAATAGGCTAACGACCCAGCCATAAAACGGCCAGATGTTGCGTTCAATTGCCCATAAGTTGGCAGAGCACCTTCACGCGCGAACTGCTTGAGAATAGCTTCAACTTGGTTGTTGTATAGTCGCCCACGGCCGGTCATTTTGGATTCTAGTAAGGTGGCATAGCCTTCGGCTACCCAGCGGTGTGTGATGGCATCTGAAACGTCAAACCAATCAAATAACTCGCCAGCTATTCGCCTAACAGGATTACGTTGAGGCTGGCTCAAATGAACCAAGTGTACATATTCGTGCAAGGCTAAAAGTTGTTGCCAACTATCTGAGTTACCGATAATAGAGTCTGACTGTGGCGG
>CAZVDU010000030.1:28497-31246 GCA_964625615.1 uncultured Pseudoalteromonadaceae bacterium
ATAACTGCATTAGCCTGTTTCTTAGAGAAACGAGAAAAGGATTTATAAAAAAACAATATGTTCATCCTGAAAGCCATTGAAAAAGAAGTATTGGTGTTTCACCTTTATTCCTAGATAAAGGTGAAACAATAATACTTGTTCTCTTGCAGATTAAGAAATGCAACCTACTCATTGCTGAGAGTAGGTTGCATAAAACACATTTACTTTGCGTTAGATAAGAACTGATTAAAGGTCGTTTGATTGCGTTCTTTTAATTCAACGCATTGGTTAGCGCGTGCCATAGCAACATCAAAACTGCGTTGCATACCATCAAACTTAGACATTCTATCTGCATAAAAGGCTTCAGCGAGAGCAATATTGTTCGTGTAACAAGAGTTAGATACGAACTCGGGCATTCTTGATAAATGGAAAGAAGGCATTTTTTGAGTCAGCTTATCAAAATTAGCATCTAGCCATTCATACAGTGCTGTTTGATCATTGTTAGCAGCCGCAGCTGTACCCACAACACGGATCACATTAGCCGGTGTTACGCTGTCTCCCAACGCGAAATCGAGCAGTGCTTTGACATTTTCTTCTTGTGGGAAACGCATGCCAGCCAGTAAGGTGTTTCTAACGTTACCGTCAGTATTGTTAACGTAAGCTTTTTGTATGCGGCCAAACCACTCTGTAGAGCCATTTTTAGCAATAGCTCTTAAAGCGCCTGATGCAATGCCTCTGGGAACCGCAGATGAGTCTTGAATGAACTCTTCAGCTAATTTCTCACTCGTCTTCAGCACTTCCTGATTGCTTGAGTATTGCCCTAAAAAGCCAAAGACAGTTTGACGAAGTCGTATGACATCATCTGATTCATTGCCAACAGGCTTAACACCTAAACGCTCAAACCATGGGATTAGCTTCGCTTCAACAAATGCAGTGAAATCTGCTTCATTGTTGTCATCAACAAGATAGGTAAGTGAACCTAAAGAGCGCATAACCGTTCTGGCAATTTGTGGCTCATCATCTTCTGCTAAAGCGTTCAACACAGACATATGATCAGCCATCGTTAACTCACCGGCTAATAACAGCGCATTTGAGTTATTCAGTATGTTGTTTTTTTCACGATTGTTTAACTCATCTAAATCTTCAAGCAAGGCGAAAAGCTTCTTGCCTGGGACTTTCCAGCGGAAGTAACCCATAGCATTAGCATTAGGGTAAACCCAATCAGCTTCAGCTAATGCACTAACCAGTGTTTCTTGATCATCAAGGAAAACCAGTGTGCGTTCTAACTTGCCATTAACCTTGTAGGTTATAGGCAGTGGTACAGTCCATACTTGCTCTTTAACCTTAGCGCCTGCAAGGTGGTAACGTGTTTGCGTGACTTTTCCATTCTCTGCAAACTCAATCAATGGGTAGCCAGCTTGCTCAAGGTAGGTTTTCATCATCGCAGGAACATCGATATCAGATACACTAGACAAGACCTGCCATAGGTCATCTGCTTCTGTATTGCTCCATTGGTGTTTTTTCATGTAAGCCTGAACACCTTTCTGGAAAGCATCTTGACCAACAAGTGCTTCGATCATTTGTAGTACTGACTCGCCCTTGCTGTAGTTGAGACCTAGCCCGTCCATGACTTCTGGTTGAGTACGTACCAGTTTTTTGATGGGTTTAGTGGTTGGGCTTGCATCAGCAGGGAATGCACCTTCTTGTACTAAACGTGCTGCGAAGTTTTGCTCTGGGTAGAGTTGCCCCATGACCTTACTGGCCATCCACGATGCAAAAGCTTCGTTTAACCAAAGATCATCCCACCACGCCATGGTAACAAGGTTGCCGTACCATTGGTGCGCTAATTCATGCGTAACAACATTTAGCGGGCCACGTTGTTCGGTTAGGCCTGGTTCGTCGTCTAACAACAACAACTCACTGCGATAAGTCACTAATCCGGCATTTTCCATAGCACCAAAGGTAAAGTTAGGAACGGCAATAAAGTCTAACTTTTCGTAAGGATATTCAGTGCCGAAGTAGTTTTCCAAGCCTTTCAAAATACCGGGCGTATGCTTGGCAATAAACTTGGTTTTATCGGCATGACCTTTAGGTGTGTAAATTCTTCCCGGAACAGATAAACCGGTAATTTCACGTGAATCCAGTTCACCAATTGCATAAGCAACGATATACGTTGGCATAGGCTTGGTTTTTTTGAAGGTAACGCGTTGAACGCCATTGCGAATAGCACGAGATTCAACCGGTGTGTTTGACAAAACCGTGTGTTTTTCTGGTGCATTAATAGTTAACTGATAAGGTATCTTAAAGCTTGGCTCATCGAAGCTTGGGAAAGCACGGCGCGCATACATATCTTCAAATTGTGTGAAAATGTAGTTGTTGCCTTCAAAAGCTGACAGATACATACCGTCTGACTTGGTATTAACAAGGCCATTGAATTCAATGCTTAAGCGATACTTACCGGCACGAATGGTTTCTTCAGCCGTCGCCCAGTTAATGTCATAGTCGCCTTCAGATACTGTCAATGGAATCGTGTCTGAACCATCAACCAATACGGCACGTGTGATAGTCAAACCGCGCTGATAAAAGCCAACTTTTTTAGTGTCTTTAGTAATGGTTAAATCAAGCTGTGTATTACCTGAATAGTCTGGCTTGTCTGGATCAGCGGTTAACTCTATACGCTGGAATGTTGGTTCAATATGGCTTGGCAGTCGATAATCGACATCAGCCATTGCACTGGCCATAGATGTTAACAACAGCAAAATACATGCTG
>CAZVDU010000031.1:0-23456 GCA_964625615.1 uncultured Pseudoalteromonadaceae bacterium
CTAACCAAAAAACGACCATAATAGCAGTAACACTCACCGCCATGATAATTGCCATCAACAGTGCTCTGGCATGAATACGTTGGGAAGCCGCTACCATCACTTCCTCAATTCGATTGTTGAAACTAGCGCGATCTTGTTGTTCATGTGTATACGCCTGCAAAGTATGAATTTCATGCAAACTTTCATCAACATAGGCGCCCATGTCTGCTACTCTATCCTGACTTTTGCGTGTAAATCGTCTTACACGCCCTCCCAAAACTCTGACGGGCACCATTGTCAGGGGAACCGCCAGTAAAACGTAAAGCGTTAACAGTGGGCTCGTGATAAACATCAGCAGAAATGCCCCAATAAAGCTGATACCAGAGCGCAGAGCCATAGACAACCCTGAACCAACAACAGATTGAAGTAAGGTCGTATCGCTCGTAAAACGCGAAATCACCTCACCGGTACGGATTTCTGAAAAAAACTCAGGAGATAAAGAGAGAAGATGAGAATAGACTTCTTTCCTAATGTCTGCGCTTACACGTTCACCTAGCCATAGCATCCAGTAAAAGCGCACATAGGCAGCAAAACTGCCGACCAAAGAAATTCCCAACACGACCAAGATAGTTTGGTTTAGGGCCTCTACATTATTAGAAATAAAACCTTCATCCACAACATACTTAACACCTTGCCCTAAGGCTAACCATGACAATGCACTCACAATCAAAGCGACTATAGCAATGGTAACCTTAGGTTTATAAGGCTTGAGTTTGCCGAACAACCACTGCATAACTGTACGTGTTTTAATATTGCTCACTGCGATTCCTAAGCTGGCTTATCTACTGAGTTTTACATTCTGCCGAGAATAGATGGGGACGAAATGACTCAATAACAACTCAAAGCATGTTGTATCACAGACAATTCGCTTCATTTATCGATATAATGTCATTATCACCACTCTTGTGACACATGTTTTGCTAAATCAAACCCTTAAAACAACCCTGTACACACTATTTGCTCTGCTAGCTTTTGCAGGAAACTCAGTACTTTGCCGACTCGCTCTAGCACCTAATACCGAAGACCCACTACTGATTGATGCCCATAGCTTTACTATTATCCGACTTTTATCAGGCATTATTACACTCGCACTCATACTGGTATTTACACAAGGTAAAAACACCAATAAGAGCAGAGGCAGTTGGATAGGTGGTTTTGCCTTATTTATTTATGCTGCTGGGTTTTCTTATGCCTATATCACACTAGAAACAGGCACTGGGGCCTTAGTCTTATTTGGTGCAGTTCAGTTGACCTTAATTGGGATCAGCTTATTCAATGGCAATCGGTTAGCACACATTGAGTGGTTGGGACTCATCACAGCATTCGTTGGCTTCGTTTACCTGGTTTTACCTAATGTGACTTCGCCTTCTATCACGGGCTTTTTCATCATGACATTAGCAGGCATTGCTTGGGGCGTTTATACTTATAAAGGTATGGGTGTTGAAAATCCTTTAGCCGAAACAAGTTTTAACTTTTTCCGAACACTCCCTATGGTAATTATACTAGCACTCGTATTCGTCTCTTCTTTGTCTGTATCAACACAAGGGGCATTGCTCGCTATTGCTTCAGGGGTTATTACCTCAGCTATCGGCTATACCATTTGGTATATGGCATTGAGACACTTGCACCCAACATTAGCATCAGTAAGCCAACTAACCGTTCCTGTCATTGCAGCCTTTGGCGGCCTTATTTTTGTCAACGAACCGTTAACCTTACGCTTGATAATATCAACGTCACTAATACTCGGTGGGATAGCACTGATTGTCTTTTATCGATACCACGTATCTATTACTCAATCAAAATAACGCTTTACTAAAGGGTATGCGATATAGCCAGGGCATCCTTCCGATAATTCATCGTAGATACCCTGCGCATTACCTTTATTACCAAGCATCAACCAGCCTAGCATGACACGTACCTTAGAAGAGATATCAGTTATCTTAACCTGCACTTCTGACAGCCTTTTTGATAGTTGTCGCTTAGTTTTGTTTGAAAGCTTAGTATCCCTTAAAAACGCTAAGTTAATGTTGCTGTAGATAATATGGCCCTCTACATTATGTGAATTCTCACCATTAACCCGGTATTGCTCTGCTAAGATAATGCCCTGCGCATAAGCATCTATAGCCTTGTCTTTGTCTCCAATTGCGTTATAAGCATCTGCAACATTGATCCAAGCCTCGTATATCCCGTCATTGCTCACCTGCATTTGTTCTAAACTTGATTGGAAATAAGTCACAGAAGCTGGATAGTCCTCCTTCATATAACTCAATACACCAATAAAGTTATCTATATAGGCGCTGGGCTCAGATAATGTTCTCAGCTCATGGTAGTTTTGTGCGGCTTTTTCAATATTACCTTTGCAATAGTAAAAAGTACCCAAGTTAGCGACTGTATTAGTATTAACGGAAAGTCCTTTACTCAGCTCTAAATGCTCAATAGCAGCATCAATATCACCAAGATAATAATGCAAACGTGATGCAGCAAACTCAATACGCCAAAAATCAGGCGCGACCTGATTGGCCGCTTCGATTTGTTCCAAGCCGAGTTGAATAAAGCTGGCATCTTGTGTTTGCTGGAATTTATTGATGTAAGCTTCAGCCAGCCCCGTTTTAGCATCAATGTAAGCCGGTAATTGCTCTACTGCCTGTTGATAGAGTGCAACAGCTTCATCTGTTCGGCCTTGTTTGCGTCTTACTTGTGCTAAAGAAAAGTTGAGTTCTGGAGAACCTGGACTCGCCACACGTGCTGACAAACATTCATTTTCAGCTTCATTCAACAGTGATTTATCACCAGTTACTATGCTTTGTCTTACCAAAATATCGCATAAAGCTGCTCTCGCTTTTACGTAGTCGGGTGCAAACCTTATTGCTCGTTGAACATAATCTAGTGCTCTAAGAACATGTATTTCAATCAATGACTTATCCATTTGATCCAATGCTCGTAGATAAGCAATCAGCGCACTCTTTTGATTACCAGCATCCACATAATCCGTCTTTCCCAACAGCAAATATTGTCGAAGTGCTAAATTGAGTTTTCCTAAAAAGCGCTCAACACTCAATGCATCTCCTGCGAGATCTGTTGTTTCTGTACTCAATAACAACTGTCGAGAGCCTATCCCAGAGATATAGACCAATAACCCAAGATGCCGTCCCTGACGAACAACTTCGCTATGTATAACAAAATCAACATCCAATAAGTCGGGTAACTCCCAAGGTGCGGCTGATTCATTCGCCGAGATTAAAGACTCGGTTGCTAAACGATATTGATTATCTAACTCTGCCCTCAAAGCACCTGAATAGTCACTCAAATTAGGATGTTCGAAATTGAGAAATGCCATACTGGTCGTATTGATATCAACACTTTCATCAACAAGAGTTTGTACACTTTTTCCTTCACTTGGCAGCTCTACGCTATTGTTGCCATATAGAAAGAGTAAAACGACAGATAAGACAGCCAAACTGCCTATAAACCAATAACTAATGTACGATTGGTGGCTATGTGTATATCCTGTTACTTGACTGTCTTCTCCATCAAAATGCAATGTCTCAGAATTTGTTGGATCATCACTGCTTAAATAGAGTGTGTAGGCATCAACCCCTAAAGCAAGCGCTATGCGTTCAATCGTGTGTGGCTCGACCCGTATCTCCCTAAACACTTTACTGACGAGATCACGGGGAGCTGATTCTAAATTTTCAATGTCTGCAATTCGCTCAGCCAACGATGCTTGAGTTGCAAAACCTGACTCCAACATTGCTTTCTCAAGCTTTAACCGGGAGGCCTTTATTCCACGTTTACGCCCTTTCACTTTTCCGTTTTTAGCGTTCAATTGGTTGTTATCCATTGTTATTGTTTGATGATGCCATTGCTTCAGCTTTACACACCGTATTTTAGCCGATAGGCATTGCGTGCTGATTAAAATATAACCATACACGCCCCCATGCTATCAAGCTCAAAGTTGCAGTCAGTGCTGTATTATTTACTCCCGCTTCGCTTTCTCTGGTCTCGCCTTCCATGCCTCACTGAAGGTTCAAAGGGCTGCGCCTGTTCGTTTATTGCTGAAGGTACAGCTGACTCTTGTCCTTTCTGTTCAGATTGTGCTTTAACTTCAGCAACCAACTCATCAGAAACTTTAGTGAACACAGAGCACCTTAGTAAGCTAAAGCCTTCAGGTAATCGACCATAGCTTCTTAGCAATTTTGTCTGATAAAATTGCCTCATCTGATTACAATCAAGTTGATATCTCACTTTCCCCGACAAGAAATCCGGCCTTAAGCACTGTTTAACATGCGTTGCCGAATCAGTTTTTTCAAATCCTAGACATTCGGCACCAGCAAGCTGAATATCGATGCTATTTAGTGCAGCATTAATCATGTCACAACTAGGCTTTTGGTAATTTTCAGGGAGTAACCCTTTTTTATTTTTGACAGGGTCACTTGCCGAACGAACAGCAGATTCATAGAACAATAGCGCAACTTGGCACTGGCCCATGGCTTGCTGATTAACGATTCCTGTAGCTTGAAGGTATCCCGAAAAACATGACGAAACATGGGCTTCGCTATTGGCATAATTCATACACCCTTGCCAAAAGGGTTTTTTACCTGTTAGCTCGGTTACGACCTCGGCGAAGACTGCACATGACGGCGGGGTTTTGACCAACTCTGCATCTGCCCATGAACTCCGTAGTACGGATGTGTAAAAACCTCTAATACGAGCACAATCCATTTTATCAATCTGAGCAAACATGTTAATGCCATTAATAGATGACTGAGTAATACAGTTATAGACTGCATCAACGCTCTTAGGGTTAGGTACCTTACAAACACCGTTTTCTTTATCTGCCAACACATGACTACTAAAGCAACAGATACTAAGTAAGACAAAGAGTTTAAGTAACGACTTAATATCGTTTACCATTAGCTTTACTCCATATCTTCAATAAATTCTACTAACGCCATTTTGATACCGGCCACCACTTCCTGTTGAACGATCAGTTCCTTTTGTTCCAAGAATTCACTCTTGTTGCTAAAAACCTGCTCAAACTTAATTTTTCTAATCGCTTCATCGCCAGTTGCATCATCAATCACCTCAATCTGCGCTTGCATGGTCACTAAAAGCTCTTGTTTATCCGACATACGACTTAACAACCCATTAGGCGTTTCCATGCGCGCTTTCGCTTCTCGAGCCTTTTGCGCTTTCTTCCCAAAACCAAATAATTCACCCACATCAGACGCTAACGCTAAGCCAGCGGAAGCCATTTCTTTGCGGCTCATCCCATCTTTATAGGGTGCATAGGTGAATTGGGGAGACTGCACATTTATTACAGGCCCTTCTTCATAGGATTTACGTTTGTAACGTTTAACACGGAACTCGCCAGACTGACTCACTGCTCGTGCTGCTGCTTTGGTAACGTCGACGAGATAATTACCTTCATTGTCTCGAATTTTTTTAAGGTAAATAACCATGATTTCTTCTTCATCGAACTCATCAAATTCATTCGCATTGACTGGCTTTATACTCGCCATAAAAATAAGCAAAACTAAGAGGGTAAGAGATCGAATGCTCATCAGGGCATTTTTAGGCAATAGCATTTTATTTTTCATTGTAGATATTCCGTTTTAATGGCCGGCTAACAGCTCAATAAAGCCTTACTGTTACATATAAGGACACCTGAATTTGCTACCTCATGGCAACAACTAGCGTTGCCATACACGAATAGGGTGTAACGGATATGAGTCTGCCATCAACCGTTTAAAAACATGGTATAGGGTTAAGTATCGATAACGTCACTTATAGATACTTAAGGAAAAACAGGGAGCTTTTCAGCTCTCCAATCACAATTTTTATTAGTGGAACGATGCAAACGAAATGGCGGCAATACCTGAACGCAAACTAAATTCAAGCGGTAACGATTAATATATGAGATAGAGATAGGTGCTAAAAACAATAGCACCTTGAGGTATTACTTTACGTCAAGCGGTGGTGTTAATTGTATTCAAACTGCTGCCAGAGCTTTGGCTAGAAACAGACGTACTCGTCTCGACTTCTTGCTCTATCAAACTATCTGTAGCCACTTGCTGATTTTGATTTGCTGTCGTTTGTTGAATGGCAGCCAATGTTTCTGCTGCACCGCCTGCGGGACCTACGGCCATAAGGATCTCCTATTAATGTTAACAATAGAACTTTTTTATCGGCTGTTATATCAGTAATATGAGACATCATTGCATTGATTTTCGTAAAGCATGTCATCCTTAAATTTTTATCAACTCTATCCGTATCAAAAGACACCTAAACTAGCGACTGATACTTCTTACAAGCTTCCCAAGCGCGCAGACTTTTTTTGTCATCCATTTAAAACAGCGGCTAAAAAAGGGGTTTTTGCTTATGCTCCTTTCGAGTTTTCGATAAAGGTCACCGATGCGCACCTCGATTTCGAAGCACAAAGGCCAGATAAAACAACGTTCCATAAACGCGTTGAGAAAAAGCCGGGCGCCGCAAACTTTGTGCTGCTCTCAGATATAGATCAAGAACGCAGCGAAGAATGTCTCAAAAAATATCGCGCCAGGATAGATAAAAACGCGATCCCAGATAATATTGACGCCGACACATTCGGGTTCTATGAAATCATGGTCAACATCATTGTCGAAGAAGATCCTTTCGATTTTTATCTACAGATTTGGCTCGGCGGGAGCCTAGAATTAGATTCAAATGGTCAGATACTTGTGAAGCATGCAACCAACGTCCTTAATGATGCCGGCTTTATTTGTCTTGATGCAGAGATAGACACCCAACTATGGCAAGGGTGGCTCGCCATAGTGATAAAGCCCACTCGAAAAAATGAGTGGATCCATGTCAATAGCGATACGCCTATTTGTCAAATATTAGGTGTATCAGAACCCATTCAATCCTTGCGCTGTTTATCATTCGATAAGATAAGCGACAAGCAATTCCAAACACCTTTAGATTGGCATTTGTTTGATACAGAATACGCTGCCAAGCCAGGTAAATACATGCGGCAAATCAAGAAGAAAAATAAGGCTTAACTTTAATTGTTAACTACCGCCCTAGGTGGCTGATTGAACACTCACATTATCGGTCAACTTATTCACCATCACCAATAATGGCTCTGTACCTACTAATAAGAAGATATTCTTTCATTATTCTTTTAACGTATAAATAAGTGTTTCTAACGTGTTTGAATAGTTCTCTCCAAGCAATTAGCTATACTTCCCGACTTTCAAAGCATGGTCCAATAGAATCACTAACTGGGCACTTTAAAAAGGTTTATTAATGCTGAAGAAGCGCTTTCTGACGGCCCTAACAATAGGTGTTTTCTGCCTTCCTACTTTGAGTAGCGCGCAAGATTTAGATGAAACTCAAAACCCCGTAGGCGCGTCAGCCGAAGACGGTGTCGTTGTCTACTTACCCGACTTTTTTGATCAATATTTCCCCGTTACAGCGCTCGATTTTGTCAATCGTGTACCTGGTTTCTCCATTGACCGTGGTGGTGATGTTCGCGGCTTTGGTGGCGCAGCGGGTAACGTGCTTATCGATGGCGAACGTCCGAGTACAAAGTCTGACAGTATCGATAATATTTTATCTCGTATCGGTAAAGGTAGCGTTGAGCGTATAGAACTCATTCGCGGTGCAACGGGTGGGTTGGATCTTGGCGGTGGTCAATCTGTCGTGGTGAACGTCATCCGTAAAGCTGACGCCGGAGGCACCATACCTTGGCGCGTTCGATTTGCCCATGATGGCGGACGTTTCACGCCAAGAGGTAATATAGCCTACACCAATAAATACAAAACGACCGATTATACCGTTTCGCTAGAACGAGAGGCTGCACAGTTTAAGAATATTGGTTTTGAAAATCTTATCGTGACGAATGATTTCGATGAATTCAGAGACGAGATTCGCCGAGGACGTTTCTCTAATTGGATTTTAGACATCAAAACCGATACAAAGCTCTCGAACGACGATATATTCAGATTTAACGTCCGCGGCGTTAATCGTTTGTTCGACAATGATGAAACATCTTTGAGAACACCAGAAGAAATTAATGTTGCTGATGCTTTCCTACAATTTAACGAAGAAAGGGCTGATCAATTTGAAATTAGTACTGACTATGAGCATGTCTTTAATGATCAGTTAGCGACTAAACTCATTGGCTTAGCCAGCCGCCGCTTTAACAACAACAGTTCAGCACTCAACATCAATGCTGTTAATGATGAGGATGACACGACAACAGCGTTTTTAACCGATTCTATCGAAGGTGAAAGTATTATTCGTGCTGAATTTGACTTGAATAAATGGAGTGGCCACACCATACAATTTGGTAGTGAGTTTGCCGAAAACTTTATCAAGAGTGAATCTGAATTCATTGAAGATGGCGAGTTTATTGAGCTCGATGGTGCTAATACAGAGGTCAGTGAATTGCGGGGCGAAGCTTTTATCTCTGATTCTATTTCTATCAACAATAAGTTAACTGCTGACATTGCACTTGCCATCGAGCGTTCAACGATTGAGCAAACGGGTGATGTCGACAATAGCCGAACCTTTACCTTTGCTAAGCCACGGATCTCGCTGACTTATGTCACATCAGATGTCACGCAATGGCGTTTACGTTTAGAACAAGAAGTCGGCCAATTAAACTTTTTTGACTTCGTCAGCTCAGCAAACCTTGATGATGGTGATGTGGACATCGGTAACCCGGAGTTGCAGCCTGATAGAACCTTTGTCGTGGAAGGCACCTATGAAAGGCGCTTTGGTGAGATTGGCGTCATATCAGCAACCTTGTTTTACAACGATGTGACTGATTTACTCGACCTCATTCCAACCGGTCCTACAACAGAAGCACGAGGTAATATTGGTGACGGTCAGCGTTACGGTACTGAGATCAATTTCTCGACGCCGTTTGATTGGGCCGGCATTAAAGAAGCAAGAGCTGATATCACTTACCGCCGCCAAAAATCATCGGTGACCGACCTAGTTACGGGCTTAGATAGACGCTTTTCAAATGAGCGACCTGAACTTCTAGAAATCGAGTTTAGGAAAGAGATATCTCGCCTTCGCTCATCTTTCGGTTTTAGGCATTTTCGCAGAAGCCGTTCATTATTCTTTGGCGTCGATGAATTTGTCGATAGAGGCAGAAGAGAAAGAAGCAGCGTCTTTTGGGAAACGACATTTGGCGGGATAAAGGTACGCGCCAATATCAACAATCTGTTTAATGTTACCGAACCGCGCGTAAGAACAGTATTTGAAGGTTCTCGCAACCTAAGCGGCATCGATTTTATCGAAGATAGGCTCAGAAGAAACGGGACAGAATATTCATTAACTTTCAGTGGTGTTCTCTAGTTCTATACCCTGCACTTTTCGAGAGTAAGGTTAATCCAACGCAAGCGCCACTAATACTTGGCGTTTGCGCTCACCACCAAAAGGCTTGCGACCATGCATTGTGCGGTAATTATCGACCAAAGCTACATCGCCGTCTTGCCAGGGTAAGTCGTATGTAAATTCAGGTGCTAGTTTAACGGCAAGTTCCAGAATCTCTTTCGGGATCTCACTATCGTCGCCAAAACGAATAAAGTCAGAGTGATTTTCTTTAACACCTTGCCAACCCATATAAGCAGCAATCAATTGGTTGAAAAAGGATTTACTCTCATCTTCAAACTCAATAACGGCAGGCAATTTGGGTGTTACTGCTTTGAGGTCACCATTGTCTAGCCATTCCCAAGTATAGTGCAGGTCTGCTAGTTTGGCTTCCGCTTGTTCAACCGTATCTACACTTAATGTACTCTTCCAGCTACGACCTTGTCCAGATTCTGAGTCGTCGGCAGCTGGCATGACAGTTGTATATTTAACACCGAATTCTTCAAACGCACTCATCGCTGAAGACCATTCTTTGTTCAATGCTTGATAAAGCTTGTCTGAGCGGCATAGAGGTGTCTGCCCACCTTCATCTGCCGATGACAGGCAGAAAAAGAATAGCTTACTGGGCGCCATAGGCGTTTGAGCCATTTCGTGATGCAGAAATATCTCAACATCTTTCGGCGCTTCATTAGCTGTAAATACGCGCTCCGTAAAATTTATCCGAACGGCATTTGATAAAGACTCTTTATAAGTAAAATTGCGATAATCGAAAGCGGCAGAGAACTGGTCAAATGCTTCTGCCGAATCTACAGGAAATCCACGGAATAACACAGCACCGGCTTTATTCAGTGTTTCTTCAATCGCTGATTTATGTTCTTGAACCCAAGCTTCACATTCTTCAAGCGATGTCACACTACCGTCATTAACAATAACAGCGGGGAACGGACTACCATCAAATGAAAGTTGGTTTAATCCCTCTATAAAACTCGACATTTGCATTGTTATTCTCGCACTCTATAAACCTTATCTATAAGGTATTAATCGTATATTGGATGAAAAGTATTAAATGCCGCTTCACAGAATACACCTGGATCATTAAAACGACGGTTACTATTCAACGCATTGATAGCGCTCATCTCGTCCTGGGTCAACTCAAAATCGAAAATACTAAGGTTTTCTTTCAAACGCTCAACTTTAGTTGTTTTAGGAATAATTGACGTACCACGCTGCACACCCCATCTCAATACGACTTGTGCAGGCGTTCTGTTAACTCGCTCGGCTGCTTGTTTAACAACAGCTTGTTCTAATACAGAATCACCTGCGCCAGCCATATCAAGTTCCAAATAAGACAGCGCACCCAACGGAGAAAATGCAGTGACCGCTATTTCGTATTGATGTGCCAACCTAATTAAAGGTTCTGCCGTCAAATAAGGATGAGATTCTATCTGTAACATAGTGGGCTTAATACGCGCGTAACTCATCAAATCATTCAGTAAGCCAGAATTATAATTACATACACCGATTTCTTTTGCTAATCCACTATCAACTTGGGCTTCCATGGCTTGCCAAGTGACATGCAGAGGCACTTTGGCAGGCTTCATAACTGGATTTTCAGCGTCTGGATCTTGGAACCACTCGGGTGGATAGCGTTTTTCAAAAGGCACGAACTCTAATGCAATCGGGAAGTGAACCAAGAATAAATCTAAGTAGTCTAGTTGCAAATCATCTAACATTTTTTGCAAAGCGGGACCTACGTGCTCAGGGGCATGATACGTATTCCAGAGTTTGGACGTTATCCATAATTCTTCACGCGTAACTATTCCTTCATCAATAGCGCGTTTAATACCTTCACCGACTTGCACCTCATTACCGTAATCACAAGCGCTGTCCAGATGACGGTAGCCGATTTTGATAGCGTTGTAGACTGCGTCGGCACATTGCTCTGGAGAGATCTTCCAGAGACCAAAACCGACTTGGGGAATAGCAGAATAAAGCGTTGACATAGATGTACTCATTAAAAGGGTTTAAATGAAGATATTAGGGTTTGCTCATCTTTGGTGTGAAACTTCTTCTATTCTCCATGCAGCGTTATAGCCTGCTCATGCACAACCGCATAGAAACAGGTAGAACATCGCATGATGCAAGAGTCGAAATTACTCTATCTCATAGCCTCTGTTTTATATGAAAAGCATGCAATTCGCTGCAAAAACATACGCTAAAGATCAACAAACCCTAATGTACCTTGACTACTTTAATCATTGTAAAACACCGGATGAAGAAAGCAACTTAACACATAGGTATACTGTACCAAAATACCTAATAAGGTAATGAAAAGCCTATGAAAACTTTAGTAAGAATGGATACTGATTGATTTGTAGATTTGCTGTTATAACGCTATCCTGATGAATTTGGAGCCAGCTAATTGTAGGTTAGCTAAACGGAACACACCGAATGCACGTATTTAATCCTGTCGTCCCAAGCTGGAATGACATAGCACAAACTGAAATCATTGGTGGCATCACAACAGATGAAGATAACCATTTTTTCATGTCGACCGGTGCAGGAGAGCTTAAGTTAAGTTGTTTAAAAAACGGTGTACGATTGCAATCCGTCGATGACAGTATCGATCGACTTGAACAATACAATATGCTCGTGGAAGAGCCAGAAAAGGTTACTGCTCACATTGTACCGCATCCTGATCATACATTGATAACATGGTTAGATTGGTCATTAACTATTTACCATAAGCCTTTTAGCTTTATCCTCAAGAAAGACAATCAGATCGTCCAACAATCTGCTACTGATGGGCATTTTGTCAGGCGATACCGTTTACCGCCCTTGGCTAAAACCAAATCAGGCTGGTTTTTAGGGTTAGAGCTTGCGTCTTCTGAGGCCATTTATGGATTAGGTGAAAAATGGAGCGGGTTAAACAAACGGGGACAACTTGTTCGTTCATTTAATCATGATGCTTTAGGCGTTAATGCCGAAATTTCTTATAAGAACACACCGTTTGCTTGGAGCCCCAAAGGTTGGGGTTTGTTAGCGCATACTGCATCACCTGTTACACACGGTGTAGGGTACGCGCCCTGGTCACAACGTGCTTATGGGCTTTTCATTGAATCTGAACACTTAGATATCTTTATTTTCCAAGGAGACAATGGTCAGCAGCTCATCAATCACTATTGTCAATTAACGGGGTTTGCTCCAGTACCGCCGAGGTGGAGCGCAGGTCTTATTCTCTCAAAAGCCTATTATAAAACAGCTGATGAACTGCTTAAGACTGCCAGAAAGGTTCGCCAAAACAATATGCCATGTGATGTCATCACTCTCGACGGCAGAGCCTGGCAAGATACCGACACCCGCTTCGCCTTTGAATGGGATAAAACGCGATATGACAACCCGAAGGCCGTAATAGATAAACTTAAAGCGATGAACTTTAAGATTTGTATTTGGGAATATCCGTTAGTGTCTGTAAAGAATCCTTTGTTTGATATGATGGCTGAAAAAGGTTGGCTACTCAAAGACAAACGAACCAATCTGGCGTACCGATACCACTGGGATATGAGTGCTTTTGGTGAGGTTCTCACACCACTTCCTGAATCAGGCATTGTTGATTTCACACACCCCGAGGCCTTCCAATTCTGGAAAGAAAGCCATAAGCCTTTGTTCGATATGGGCATCGATATGATTAAGGCTGACTTCGGCGAACAAGTAGAAGACGACAACATGTGTGCATTCAATGGTGCTAGTGGTAACGAGCTACATAACGTTTATAGTCTGCTTTACAATCGCTGCGTGTACGAAGCGGCTGAACAGTATAGCCAAAACGGTCCTTTCTTATTTAGCCGCTCTGCTTGGATTGGTTCTCAGCGTTATCCTTCTCAGTGGGGTGGTGACCCGCAAGCAGATTGGGGTGGGTTAGCAGGCAGTGTCAGAGGCGCATTGTCTTGGGGCTTATCTGGTGCTCCTTTTTACGCTACAGACGTCGGCGGTTTTTACAAAGATACACGAGATAACGAGCTTTATGTACGTTGGTGTCAGGCTGGTATATTTGCGGCACATATGCGCTTGCATGGTATAGGTCAGCGGGAGCCATGGAGCTATTCGGAAGAAGCCGAACGCGCCGCAACCATAGCGTTAAAGTTGCGATATCAATTAATTCCCTATATCTGGAAAGCAATGCAGCAAGCCAATAAAACAGGCTTGCCTATTCAGCGTGCTATGGTACTCGCTTACCCGGATGATAAAGCAGCCTGGGCTTTTGAAGACCAGTACTTATTCGGTGACGATCTGTTCTTCGTACCTTGCTTACAGCCAGGTGGAAAAGTTGAGTTCTATCTTCCTAAAGGTAATTGGCGATTATTCGATTCCGACAAAGTTTATGAAGGCGGGACAAGCTATGTGATGACAATGGCGCTGGATGAAATCGCACTCTTTGCCAGAGAAGGCTCTACAATACCTCTTGCGATTCCATCGGACGGCAAAGAAGAAATAGCGTACTCTGAACAAATAGCTCTAGATAACACTCAATTAAGGTATTGGTCATGAAGGCGGAAAACTCATATTAATATGGCAGATGCTGAAAGTCGTTGGAATACAATAATTACACCACTGTCTGCCATTAATCATGCAATCAGCAGTGTTGGTAAGAATATAGCCGCTGCATTATTAGCAGCCATGCTGATTATGATCTTAGCTCAGGTTATCTTTCGTTACGTATTGAACGATTCACTCACTTGGACAGAAGAACTCGCAAAGTTTTCTATGGTGTGGGTTGCCTGTTTAGTCGCTCCCTGGGCATACCGACACCATTTAAATGTATCTATCGAACTCTTTGCCGACGCCCTACCACCTATATTAAGGCAAATTTCTGAATTGATTATTTCGCTGCTTATTATTGCCATAAGTTGGATCTTTCTGATGGAAAGCATCGCATTTTGGCAAGGCGGTTGGTCAATCACCTCGTCTTCTATGCCCATCAAACTTGCTTATTTCTACAGCTGTATCCCTTTCGCTTTTGGCGGTATTGCCTTGGTTGGTCTAGAAAAATTACTGCTCCAAATAGCAGGCATGGCAGGTTCCACTCTAACGCCTTTGCAACCAGAAGGGCAAGATTAGTATGTCTTTATCCTACTTCTGGATCTTCTTATTACTATTAACGGCCGGCACACCTGTTGTTTTTGCGCTGCTAATGGGGCCAGGCATTAGTCTCATCATAGACGGTAAAGAAGTGTTTTTCTCAGCACTCTTATCGCGTTTATATTCGGGCATGAATTCGTTCCCCTTAATGGCGGTTCCTTTTTTCATTCTTGCCGGCGAAGTCATGAATCATGGCGGCATAACACAGAGCATTGTTCGGTTTAGTCAAACACTTATCGGGCACTTTCGCGGTGGCTTAGCCCAAGTAAACATCCTGTCTTCTGTTCTCTTTGCAGGGCTTTCGGGTTCTGCTGTTGCTGACACTTCAGCCCTTGGCAAAATGCTTATTCCTGCCATGGAGAAAAACGGTTATAGCCGCCGTTTTGCAGCGGCTATTACAGCCGCATCCTCTGTTATAGGCCCTATAATTCCGCCTTCAGGTATTATGATTTTGTATGCCTTTATTATGAATGTATCCGTCGCAGGGCTATTTTTGGCAGGCATCGTACCCGGCTTGCTGATTAGCCTAGGCTTGATGGTTATCACGCATCGCATAGCAAAAAAACGTGATTACCCTGTGGCCAATGAGAAAGCAACATGGACAGAACGTGGCCGTGCTTTCAAATCCTCTTTTTTACCTTTAATGACCCCAATCATTTTGCTGGGTGGCATTTTGTTAGGCGTTTTCACACCAACCGAAGCCGCCGCAGTTGCCGCTGGCTACGCGTTGATTATCACACTTTACATAACGCGCACCATCACCTTTAAAAAGCTCCCTGACATTCTTGTTCAAGCAGCCGTGCAGTCTGGCAGCATTTTATTATTAGTCGGATCGGCCGTGACCTTTGCATGGATAATCACGGTCTCCGGTATGGCTGAAACCATTGCAACACAATTATCTGGCCTTACTGATAATGTGTTACTCCTGCTTCTGCTCATTAACCTGTTCTTATTTGTTATTGGTATGTTCCTCGATGCAGGGCCAGCCATATTGATCTTAGGCCCTGTTTTAGGGCCAATTATGATCTCATTAGGGATTGACCCACTTCACTTTGCAATTGTTATGTGTGTGAACCTCACCGTTGGATTGGCCACACCACCTATGGGCTTAGTGTTGTTTGTTGCGTCTTCAGTATCTGGTGAAAAAACCGAGGATATCGCTATGGAAATGCTGCCTTTCCTCGCTGTAGAAATAGGCGTTATCTTCCTAATCACCTACTTCCCCATGTTAACCATGACAATTCCACGCTTGTTTGGGTTTGGCTCATGAACAAACAGCGCGTGCTACAAATCATCTATGCACTAGTCTTTGTAGGCTGCATTTACGGGATAGCCAGCAGTTCAACGAGTAATACAGAATTTACTATCAAAGTGGCTAATCAAGGTTCAACGCAAGATGAGGACTACATTGGCTTAATCGCAATGAAAAGACTCGTGGAAGCAAAAAGCCAAGGCCGTATTGAGCTTAAAATCTACCCATCAGGACAATTTTGTGGCAGCGTTCCAGAATGCATCGGTAACTTACAGCAAGGTGTTCTGGAAGTTTTTAGTACCACTGTCGGTGGCACTGGTAATTTCTTAGCCGAAGCCCAAGTTCTCGATTTGCCTTACGTATTCACTGATGACACCGTTGCTGAATGCGTACTCGCAGGGCCTATGTTAGAACAAATGCGAAAAACAGCTTTAGACAGGCAACTGGGCATTCGATTAATCGGCGCTTCGAATACTGGAGGCTGGCGTAACTTTGCGACTGTCGGCACCCCAATTCAAACACCAGCCAATCTTGTCGGACTCAAAATAAGAACCACACCTTCTGCCATTCAACAAGAGCTAGCGAGACAATTAGGTGCGAACCCTACCCCGGTATCTTGGTCAGAAGTATACACAGCTCTAGCAACTGGCGTAGTAGAGGGCAGTAAGAACGGTATTCAAGACATTATGAATGCGAAGCTACATGAACATATCAAACATATTACGCTGGACGGCCACTCCTATATGGCAGCTTTGTGGTGGTTCTCTGAAAAAGCTTGGGCCAAACTTCCTGATGACATCCAAACGATTTTGATAGAAGGATTCGATGAGCAAAGGCGCATAGCACGTGCTTTAGTTCAAGATCAAGAAAGCCAATCTTACCGTCAATTTGAGCAAGCCGGTGGCACAATCTATAAACCAACACGCGAAGAGAAAAAGATGTTTCAACAAGCTTCCTCTGACATGCGACAATGGTTTATAGACAACTATGGGTTAGAGTGGGTGACTTTGTTGGAAACCTCTGTCCAGTCCTGTAACAAGGCCACTTAAACACCTATACTTGGAATCTCAATCAACCATGGGATTTAGCAACCTTTTAGCAGCGCAGAAGCATACAGCTTTCCTGAGCCAATCCATGTAGCCTCTTTTTTGAGTAACCTAGTTTACACATCAATCGAAAGCCCATATACGTTGCCATAACAGTATCAACTTTTGCAGTGATCTCATTATCAGTATAGGAGGTGTTCGCTGAAGAGAAGTAATCAAAAAACACACTAGCCATAGGTAAGAATAGCTGGTTAACTCTATCGGCAACCGCCTTATCTTTCCCGCCAAGTTCACTTGCAGCATCACACAGAAGGCACCCTAGATGTTCCTCCTTTCCAGCATAGCTAATTGCGCGCTCTAATACTTTGCCATACCCCGCAAGTAGCCCTCCTGTCGATGTCATTATATCAACGACCTCATCAATTTCTTGTTTCCCATAATGGTCAAGTATTCTAAAAAAGAGCGAACGTTTATCTTTATAGGCATTGTATAAACTGCCGCGCTTGAGTTGTGTTGCTTGTTCTAAATCTTCAGTACTCGTTCCTGCATAGCCTTTTTGCCAGAATATCAGCATGACGTTATCCAAAACGTCTTTTTCGTTAAATTTTCGAGGTCGTGGCATTACTTCTATTACCGCCTATCGCATTTTTATATGAATGTACCAAAATAACTTTACCAAATGAAGCTGTTGTTTTATATTGGTACCGACATTCAAAAATAATTAAGGAATATCGACGTGACCTCTTCAACTCTTCGAACACTCTTAGTGGGCGCATTAATGACACTAACAACATTGGCAGCGCAAGCCACACCACTTGAGGACGCTGTAAGCTCCGACGGAACACCGCTGTTACCCAGTGACTACAGGCAATGGGAATTTCTAGGTACGTTTTCTGGACTAGCACCTGATAAGAATGGCTCCCATGAAATTCACAATGTGTATGCAAGCTCAGGGACTGTGAAATACTATAAGGATAACGGTAGCTATCCCGATGGTGCAGTTATCGTAAAAGAAGTTCTCGAGACTAATACAGAAAACCTGACAACTGGAAGAATCTCGTACGCTAGTGATGCCAAAGGTTGGTTTGTCTGGATCAAAGATAAGCAAAACCGATTCCCAGACAGTAAACTTTGGGGTGATGGTTGGGGCTGGGCTTTTTATGCTGCCGGTGATAAACCTAACCTTCAAACAACAGACTATAAAACGGATTGTTTAGGTTGCCATGTGCCTGCAAAAGATACGGACTATTCATATGTACGTGGATACCCAGTACTCGGAACCAGTCATAAGTCGCCAACAGGAAAGGGCAGCGTAGATAGCCAATCGATGGGTTCATCAAACGAGTAAGAACACTGCCTACCTATATAACCTTAGATAGGATGAAACCATATCAGGGGCAATATAGGCGTAGCAGCAAACAGCATATTTTTCGAGCCAAGTTAAGATACGCTGTTTGCCTGATACCAAAAACTATCCATTTATCTAGCTGTTCCGTTGTAATCATGCGGGACAGTTGATTGCCTATAGAGCGCTCGAATAATCACCACACTCATGGGCACCAAGATATAGAGTATTGATATCCACATAAAGGCAATTATCGGGCCTATTTCCATTCGCGTTAACTCTGAATATTGAAAGTTGTAGACACCGAAAGCATAAGGAAGTGTGCACGCTACTAACGTAAGCCACAAATAGCCTTTCATTGTAATCGTTATTTTTTGACTCAACAGGTTAATTGCAAATAAGCAAGTAATAGCCCAAGTATATGACCACCCATCGATCAGCGCATTGACCCCAAACGGATAAGCACCTTCTTGCATCACCAACGACCAGAAGGTTTTGTCAAAAAACAATTGATGTATTTTGCCATTTTCCCAATAGGCCCGACTGTAAAGCACAGGATCATCAACGAAAGACAGAACCAGTACAGCATGAATCAATACGCTGCTGATCACTATTGTGAATAAGGTAACACCAAAAGATTGAACAAATGCTTTATTCCTCAGTGCATATTGCCAACAGACACCTAGCGTTTGTTGCCAAAGCTTAAAGTGACGCTTAGATTCAGCTGCATCACTGAACTCTTCGCTTAAATCACCTGCCACATCGTCTTTGATTGACACTGGTAAGCATTTATCGACAAGCCATAGCGCGAGTTTGAGTGAAAGATGATTAAACAACGCCATATTACGCTCCTGTCACCGACAATACATTAGCTGGTAACTGTTGCCATAAGGTATTGAGGTGCGCTTTGGTTTCCTCAAGCGCCTGTACACCAAGCGCAGTCACTAAAAAGAAACGTTTAGCCTTCCCCCCTCGTTCCGCAGTAGCATCACGTTTAGAGGATTCGAGTAGCCCCTTTTTCTCTAACCTTTCAGCTGTTGAATATAAAGCACCAATGGCGACTTCACGCCCTATAGCCTCTTTAAGATTTTGTCTTATGGTAACCCCATAAGCATTGTCTTTAAGACTTAAAATACTCAACATTACCACATGCTCAAATTCACCCAGATAAGATGTTTTATTCGCCATGTATCTCTCTCACAGAACAGTAATAACTACATAATAGTATTTCTATCAAATTATTCAACAATAAAAACTATATAATAGTATATATAACCATAATCAAGCTGAGAGACTCGTTTTAGTTAGGAAGGAAGACGCGCTGCATTACAGACTCAATATTTTCCAGAACATTGAGTCTGTTACTAGCCATAATATTTTCTGATATCGCTCCAATGGTTTATTTAAAAAAGGCTCACATTGGTTACCTTTCAACTAACAGGGGCTATATTGTGCAACTCGAATGAAGTAACACCGCTAGATAAGAGAGGAGAAAACTTCTTAAAAGCTTCACTCTCTTGAAGAGCCGCTAAACCCTCGGGTGATTCCCATTCGACAACAGTGATTTGCCCCGGATCAATAAGTGGAGAGGCGTGCGCTTCAAGCCTAGGATGATGCACTTTTAAAATAAACCGCCCCCCTACTTTATTAACCGTTTCTTCTATTCCGGCTAAATAGTTCGTGTAGTCTTCAGGCCTATCTGGGTTAAACCAAGCAACGGCTAACGTATAAAACTTGCTTGAATCGAAGGTGATATCAATATCTCGTTCAGCTAACGACGAATAGATTTTTAGTTCATTCCATGCTTTTGGCCTGAGCGCCTTAATTTCAGGCCACTCGGAATGATTGACTAATTTCTTCTCAGAAGCTTGGTCTGGCCAAGAAAAGAAAATAAACCCACTCGGTTCATAGTTACCAACCAAGGTCCTCGGTGTTTTTAGGCTTATGTGCCTTTTTAATCCAAAGCTTTCAGCAAGAGGGAAGGCCCGTTGGTAATATTCATTAACTGCCGCCTCACCGCCCACTTTGTTGTCTGGTGCTACAATCGAAAAGACCTGTCCCTTCTTAATACTCAACTGCTTCTTAATAACCGAGCCAGATGTGTTACTAACATCCTCCCCTGCATTGACAAAAAAAGCTAAACACATAGCCAATACGCAAAACACCATCACTTTTTCTATTGTTCTCATTGCAAACCCTCTTTAATGATATTGAATAAACAGGGCTATTTTTTGTTTATCGCGATCTAATGTCACGGATTGCTTTATCCCATCATTGGTGCGATTATGCACCAATGAAAGATTGGGACGATTATAGGCTAATTCTCGCATTGCACCGCTCAAAGACATTGCGAGGTGCGGCGCAACTTATGGGTGTTAACCACACCACAATTTCAAGGCGTCTCACGCAAATTGATCGCAAATGGGGAGCAGTACTATTTGAGCGTACCTCAGAAGGATACAGAGCCACTGAATCCGGGTTTCAATTAATTAATACTGCAATACAAATTGAAAATTTAGCTTACGCATCAGAGCGTCACATGCGCTCTTCAAACGCAGACCTCTCAGGCCATATAGTGTTGTCCATACCAGGAACTGTTGCTCACTTTTTATTACTCGAAGAGCTAAACATGTTCACAAAGATGTATCCTCGAATTGAACTTGAAGTTGTTAGCTCCTATCAATTTGCTAATCTCGATCGCTCAGAAGCCGACATTGTAATAAGAGGAACAGCTGCACCACCTGAGCACTTGGTTGGCCATAAGCTCTTCCCATATTCAGTTGCTCTTTATGCTAACAAGCATTATGTGACAACGAAATCTCGCGAGGATTGGTGCTTAGTTGCACCATCATTTTATCCTGAGTGGGCAAAAGGAACGTATTATGAGGAGCTGCCTATAACGTTTATATCAGACGACCCTATGTTACGGCACACTGTTATCAAGGAAGGTCATGCTATAGGACGAACTGCCTGTTACATGGCAGACAGGGACCCCAGCCTGATACGCTTACCCGATTTTGAACCGTTACCGACTCAAGATTTATGGGTGCTTACCCATCCTGATCTCAGAAACACGCCAAAAATAAAAACCCTGATGACCTTCCTTTACACCAAATTACAATCGAAGAAGGACCTCATTGTAGGTTTGAGAAAAGCAGCAATCGTCGCTTAGAATACTGACAAAGAAGTAGCACTACGCCGCAAGTGCGAATCAGCTCAGCTCATTTCTTCGTCTATCAACTTATACAGATTGGCATTATAAAAAAATAACAGTAAATAGCTGCAACCCTTTTTAAATCTAGTGCGTCCAAATACCCAAACAACACGTAAGGTATCACTATGTTTAATCATGAGTTTTTCTGGCCTATCTTTGGCGCACTGTTTATTTTTGCTTTATTGCTACTAGGCATATTGAGGCATCACCTAAACGAGAAACGAAAAATCGCCATCCGTGAGATTATGCAAAAAGAACGCATAGTCGCGATGGAGAAATCTCTACCTTTACCTGAATGGGATCAGGATTTACTGAGTGATAGCAGCCAATCGAAACCACCATCCAATATTCGCCAGCATATACTATGGTTCCGGTTGCTCAGTTTATGCCTCGGCTTATTTATGTTTTTTGCAGGTATAGGCATGTTATTGGGATTCTCAATGTCGGAAGATTTACGTTCTATTGCCCCCATAGGCATGGTTCCTACTATGATAGGAGTAGGGTTGCTGCTTTTCTATCGTTTGTCTGGTCGCGTAACGCTGACGACAGAATAGTGTTTTTCCCGTATATCGAAAGAGGCAAAGTCATTGTTCACTGCAACACTTACGAGAATAGTAGATATGCCCCATAAGGCCGATCAAGCTAAGCTTGACGCGCTGTCTGATGAAGCGCTCGTGAAAGCTATCGTAAGCGGACGCTCAACGGCCCAGTTCAATTTGTTGACAAAGCGGTATCAGCAAAGAGTCTTTGATTTAGTGGTATCAATATTAGGTGTTCGCTTTGCGTCAGATGCACAAGATGTCACTCAGGACGTATTTATCATGCTTTATAGGCAACTAGATAGATTTCGCCACGAGAGCAAGTTCTCTACTTGGCTATACCGTGTGGTATTTAACCATACAATAGATTACAAGAGGCGCAATAAGCACTACCATTTACTCAAAGACGAGCAAACTTGGGATCATGCGGTAAGCAGCGAAGAATCTCACCCTGATCAGCAATTGAAAAGAACTGAAGATCAAAAGCAAGTCCTTTTGTGTATGGAAAAATTACCTGAGTCACAACGTATATGTCTATACCTACAGTACTGGCTCGGCTATTCTATAAGCGACATTGCACAGTTGCTAATTACCCAAGAGAATACCGTTAAATCTCATATTTTCAGAGCGAAGAAAAAGCTCACAGAAATGTTGGAGGAGTTAGGCTATGACAGGTGATCCCCAAAAAATTGATATCGACCAGGTGATTCATAAGGCGATGCCTGCACGACCTCAATTAAAAGGTGACATAAAAGTCGACCTTGAACCATCATTTACAACATCACCGTGGTCAGAAAAACTGCGTAAGACAAGCTCTATTATGTTTTCATATTGGTTAGCCTGTAGTGGCGTGCTAGCAGGCTACTTCTATTTATTTCCAGTCAACAATGGACCTTCTAGTGCTCCCATTGTAATAACCGCAGCATGTATTGTTGTATCCTGCTTCTTACTGATCCATGTGTTAATGAAATACGCCAAGGGCAGCATTTCAGACGTTTTATTCAAAGCATTAGAATAAAACGTCTGATGCAGGCTTGCTGTTATCTGTAATATTCTATTCCCGCCTCAGGGCCTTTATTGGATTCGCCCTTGCAACCTTCGCTGCGTTGCTGCCAACGGTTAACCAAGCAATCAACAGTAAACCAAAACCAACTGATAAGCAGATAGGCACTAGCCATAGTGTGTCGATTCGATAAGAGAACGACTCTAGCCAAATTAACATGACATAAATAGATAATGGCCATGCAATAAGGTTCGCGATAATCACCGGCTTAGAGAACTGCCAAATAAGCAAAGCAATAATGTCTTTTATACTCGCCCCCATGACTTTGCGAATACCAATTTCTCGTGTTCTGCGTTCGGTAGTAAATGCAGCAAGCCCATATAGACCCAAGCAGGCAATCACGATAGCGAGCACTGAAAACACTGAGAACATTCTAACTTGTACCACTTCTTCTTCGTATTGCGCTTTCATCATCTCATCCAAGAATTGCAAACTTATCGGCTGCAAAGGGAC